>JAERTF010000179.1 GCA_016845105.1 Bacteroidota bacterium
AAAATATAAAAAGCGAAGACCAAAAGTAGAAAATTACCGTTTTAACATATATAGAAAAGTAAATTTGTGAGAATTATTTTATATATAAAAATTGCATTGTTATTATTGCTTGTTTTTCAAATGAATATGCAAGCACAAGAATTACTGGGTGTTACCTTGGGTAATTATAAGGGAACAGCGGGTTTATTGGTTAATCCGGCAGGAATGACTACTAACAAGGTTTATCTCGATATTAATCTTGCCACTGCTGATGTGTTTTTCAGAAATAATTTTGCTTATATACCCAAGGAGGATTTTGTAATTTGGGATGCTTTTAAAAGTAATTATCAGTTTCCTACGTATGGAAAGGATGAAAGAAATCTTATTTATCGTGAGAATACCAAGTTAAAAAATGCTACCTTTAATGCTCGAATACTAGGGCCATCGGTTATGCTTCAAGTTGGTGATCATGGATTTGGGATAACCACAGGTGTAAGGTATTTTTTATCAGGTAATAGAATACCATATGATATTGCCGAGTTAAGTTACAATGGGCTTGATTACACCCCATTGCATAATATCGAATTTAACGATTATAATTTTGATTTTAGCACCAGCGCATGGATGGAGGTTGGACTAAGCTACGCGTATGACGTATGGAAATCATATGATCGTCAGCTTTCTGTGGGCATTTCTGTCAAAAAACTTTGGGGATATGCTGGAGGGTATTTGGCTGGAAATAATGCAAATTATGTTGTTGTGGATGATTCAACAATAAACATTAAAAATCTCAATGGAGAATTGGGGTTTTCAATTCCAGTTGATTATAATAATACTGAGTTTTCAGGTACGAATCCTATTTTTAGAGGTAGTGGCCTTGGTATTGATATTGGAGCTGTTTTTATTAAAAAGAAAGAGGTAGAAATTAATGATTGGTCGGGAGGAAAGCTATGTTCTCAAAAATACACCGACTACATATACAGAATTGGAGTTTCCATATTAGATATTGGCAGGGTAAAATATAGTACCAATGCACAGCAACATAGTTATAATGATGTATCACAATATTGGGCAAGTGTTGATACACTTAAATTTGACAATATAAATAGCTTTCTTGGTCAAGTTAGCAATACCTTTTATGGTGACCCAACGGCTTCACTTTCCGGCAATAGTATTAAAGTTGGTTTGCCAACTGCCATTAGTGTTCAGGCCGATTTTAACATGCAAAACAATATTTATATCGGAGGGATGTGGATTCACCCAATACGATTAAATATGAGATCGTTAAGAAGACCAGCTCAAATTGCTGTTGTACCAAGATATGAAACAAAGTATTTTGAAATGAGTGTACCTATATCTTTATATGAATATATTTACCCTAGAATAGGCATTGCTGCTCGGTTTTACTTTTTAACAATAGGGACCGAACGACTTGGTACATATTTGGGTATGGCCGATATGGACGGATTAGATATTTATGCATCAATTAAAATAGGTATTAATAAAGGGTCGTGTAAAAATAAATTTGGCGGTGCATGTTCAAATGAAAATTTTGGTAATAAATACTCTCGAAGACGGAGGTAAAAAGAAAAATAATAAGGCGATCTCTTAGTCTTTATGCATTTTAACATCCAATGTGTCTCGTAGTGCATTTCCCAAAGTCATAAATGCAAGTACTAATATAATTATTGCCAAACCAGGTATTATAGCAAGATATGCCGAATCAAGTATAATAAAGCTATAATACTCTTTGATCATACTTCCCCATGAAGGAGTTGGAGGTTGAACCCCAATACCTAAAAAACTTAATCCAGCCTCAATTAAGATTGCTGCTGCAAAATTTGCCGCTGAAATTACAATAACTGGACTTAGTATATTTGGGATTATATGCTTTACAATTATTCTAAAATTTGAAAATCCAAGGGCTTTACCTGCCTCCACAAATTCCTTTTCTCTAATGCTAAGTATTTGTCCTCTAACAACTCTTGCTACTTCTACCCACATTGTTAGTCCCACAGCAACAAAAATTTGCCAGAAGCCTCTACCCAGGGCAAACGTAATGGCGATAACAAGTAGTAAAGTTGGAATTGACCAAACAACGTTAATGAACCACATTATTAAATCGTCTGTTCTTCCTCTGAAATATCCTGCAATTGATCCTAAAAAAATTCCCACTAATAATGAAATAGCAACTGAGATTGCTCCCACAGATAAACTTACCCTGGAACCAATAATTAATCTACTAAGCAAGTCACGTCCAAACTGATCAGTACCAAGTATATACACCCTGGTTTCTATATTATCATTTAATATAATTTTCTGCAAATTAGATATATCAGTATCCACCACCGTTCCATCAAAAAGTTTGATTGAGATATTCTTATCGTTTGTTGTAATTGCATCCCGTATGGGATAAACAACATCAGGAAGTAGAAACGATTCTTTAAAATTATAACCATCGGGATCAAAAACAATAGCATTAATACTATCATTAATAAATGTATAATTTGATATGGGTATATTTGTGTAATTACTTGGCGCACCACTCACCATCGTCTTTAAAATAGATGTTTCAATTATTGATTGATTCTTGGCTATCTTTAAAAAATCAGTCTTAAAACCGGGCTTTTGGGTGCTTATTTCAAGTATCTGAGTGTTACACATTGGAGTAGAGTCGGGTGTAATAAGATACCCAAGTATGGCAATTATCAGCGTTAATAAGATTACTCCCAATGATACCATACCCGCCAAATTTTTCCTAAACCTTAGCCATGCCATGCTAGATAAAGAGGATCCTGAAGTATATATCTTTTTGGAAAAAATCATTCGCATCAAAAGTAGGAAAACATTTGCTATTTGCTGTTATTCTTTATTGGATTAGTACAAAAACCTAAACAAAAATATTTGAAGAAATATTGCAAAAATGATTTGCATTTATATTTGGAAAATAATTATATTTGCAGCCTTTAAATGGTGGATGTAGCTCAGTTGGTTAGAGTACTAGATTGTGGTTCTAGGTGTCGCCGGTTCAAATCCGGTCTTCCACCCGAAAGGAGGTCAACTGACCTCCTTTTTTTGTTTCAAAATTATGGAGATTGAATAAATCGAATCCATGAGAAGTAGCGTTACTATATTCTGAGCAGATTAAAAATCAAATATCTTCATTTCACGCAGATAATGATTTATAGAGAGCAAGTAGTTTTCAGAAAAAGGAAATTGTAGCTTCCTTAAATTAGTAAAGTACTAGCACTTATTATTTATCGAACTACATATTTTAATAAAAGACAAAGCATCTAGAACGTACCCTGAAAAAAGTATAGGTAACTTTCTAGATTATTTACAAACAATAATAATATTTGTTACTGGATCATGAGTTTCTTCCATATGCAGGTATTATCAATACATAATTCAACAATATAAACTCCTTTGCTCAGGTCAGAAACGTTAATCTTCCTGATATCTCCAATATGTTGGAATGTAACTTGCCCAAATTGGTTAACTATGGTAACTTTATTTAATAATATGCCTTTATTGTTTGATATTACAATTTCCTCTGTAGCAGGGTTTGGATAAATAGTGAATAATGATTCATAGGAATTATCATTAATCGCATCGGAGCAAGCATCTATAATATCAAGTTGGGAATTGCATTCCATTTCATTGTTGTTTATTGTTACATCACCACTTGGATTTAATAAATAATCACAAATGCTTTTGATATCACAGTTGGAAAGTTTTGGGTTATTAGTAATGTTTAGGTTGGTTATCGATAAAGGATCAATATTTTCTAACCCATTCAATGATTTTAATTCATTGTTATTACTGATGGTGAGATTCCCTCCTATTGCTACCAAGTTAGAAAGTGATTCGAGATTCTGTAATGATGGATTTCCTCCCTTTGAGTTGTTACCAATTATTAAATCTCCATTAATAGTAGTTAGATTTTCCAAACCTTCCAAACTAATGAGGTCATCACTATCAATTATTTTTAAATCTCCTCCAACAATAGATATTGATTTTAAAAAGCTAATATCGGAAATATCCGATGAGTTAATTAACACATCACCTTCTATTTCAAGACAATCAGAATAAATAGCTAGGTAACTCAATATTTCTTCTACTGTTGTAAATGTAATTCCTTGCGGCAAGCAAATAGAGCTTGGACCACAGTCATATTCAACCTCATCTTGCCTGTTACATCCCAGGGCATTTACAAATATATCTATATCATCAGGGTTAGCAGAATTTAAGAATTCACAAATGCTTTGGATACCGCATTCGGTTAACAAAGGATTATATCTAATATAAAGTTTGGATATAGATCCTGCATCAATATTTTCTAATCCTGATAAACTAACTAAAAGATCATTGTTATGAATTCTCAACTCACCAAATATTCTTGTTATTTGACCTAAGCCATCAAGGTTTGTAATATCGGAACCACTGATGATTAAATCACCGTAAATCATATTGCAGTATGGATAATCTGTTTGAAAATTATCGATTGATTCTTGTGTTGAAAACGATGCCCCATCATGAAAGCATGCTTCACATGCAGTTACCACCTCCTCAACATCATCACATCCCGTTTTATTGTATTCTATATCGGCATAATTACCTACAGTAATATAGCTACAAACACTAACTATGTTACAAACTGATAATTTTGTGTTTCCACGTATTTTTAAACTTTCAAGTGAACTGCCATCAATGTTTTTAAACCCTTGAATGCTTTCAAGTTTTCTATTTGATCTTATGTTCAACCCAGTAACCGAGGTAAGATTCTCCAGATTTCCAATTTCAACCAATGATTCATTATCGTACAGATAAACGCTCTCTATTGCGTTTATATTTTCGATACCCGATAAACTGGTAAAGCTTGGGTTTTTTGTGATACTTAGTCCACCTCCTATTGTTGTTAATTGATCTAAACCTGATAAGTCTATTAAATTTTCATTTTCTGTTAAAACAAAATCTTGTCCGATCGAAACTAAACTATTAAATCCCTGGAAACTTACCACATCAGATATTTCAGTAATAGTAAGTGATCCCATAATAGATGTTAGATTATCTAGTCCGGTAAAGTGTTTTAAGTCCGGATTATCAAATATTTCAATATCATAATCAAAGGAAGTTAATCCTTCTAAACCAGACAAACTGTAGAGATAATGATTGTCGCTTATTGTAATCTTTCCTTCAATGTTAGATACGTTATTTAATCCATCAAGATCAATAAGTTTATCATTATCATCTATTTTTAAAAATCCACCAATGGATTCGAGGTTTTCCAACCCATTAAAATTAAGTAGTGATGCGTTGTTACTTAGCCAAAAACTACCACCAATAGTTGTTAAATTATCAAAGCCTTCGAAATTAGAATTTCCTAAACATCCGCTTATCCACAATGACTGCCCTATTGATGTCAAGCTTTCCAGGCCTGAACAGTTGGAAAACGACTCTGATATCTTGAAATAACTTTCAATGGAGGTTAGATTATCTAAGCCTGAAAAATCGACAAGATCGTTTCCATCAATTTCTAAACTTCCGTGAACAACCGAAATACTCTCAAGACCTACTAATTGTGTAAGGTCATGATTTTTTGTAATTTGAACCATTCCACCAATATGTGATAAATTTGAAAGAGAAGATATATTGAGTAATGCATAATTCCAGCCTATGTACATATTTCCACCAATGGAGCTTAGGTTTTCGAGACCTGACAAATTCGTTAATGCGTCCATTAATGATATTCGTAAATTACCACCAATGGAATTAAGATTATGAAAATTAACCAGGCTTGGTAGATAGTCAGTGTGACCTATTTCAAATTTTCCTCCTATTGTTGTTAAATCTTCGAAGCCTGTCATACTTGATAGTTCATAATTACTGTCGATTATGAGATCGGCGCCAACATTTGTAATGCTGGCAAAACCATCAATACTTGACAAATCAAAATTCATTTGAATAATTAAACTTTCGCTAATGGAGGTTAAGTTGTTAATTCCGGCAAAGGTTTTCAGTAAATAATTTGTATTTATGGACAGCGAACCTCCAATGTGGGTAAGATTTTCAAATGCAGATATACTTTCAAGACTATCGTTTAAAGCTATGATAAGATGTCCTCCAACGCTAGCTAAATTATCGAAACCAGTAATATTTTTAAGATTCTTACTATGGCGGAATTCAAGTTTACCACCTATTGAAGTCAGAACATTAAGTCCATCAAAATTTGTTATTTCTCCATAAGCTCCATCTCGAATTTCCACATCCCCCTCTATTTCAGTACAATTTGGGTAGTTTGACGGGAAATTATCAATATCTTCCTGACTGTAAAAGGATATACCATCAGGCAGGCAACTTTGAGATTTAGCTATTACTTGAATAAATGCTATGAAGGCAAATAAAATTGTTATTCTTTTCATGCTTTATGTTGTTTTCGATTCAAAACTGTTTGTATTTAGATTACAGCAAGGTGTTATTGTAACAACAACTTTCTTCTGGATATCAAATTATCAAATTTCAATTCAACCATGTAAAACCCTTTACTAAGCATTGAAACATCAATTGATTTTTCTGTTTTATTTTGCTGTAACACCTTTGTTCCAAAATTATTATATATTGAAATATCATTAATTATCAACCCTTCCTCAGTTTTAATATAAACCAGATTGGTAGCTGGGTTTGGATACAACGAAAATTTCTTAATTGAATGTAAATAAGGTATATCATCTGCACATTCTGATATCACTTCCGAAACACTTTTACAGCCAATTGCATTATCATATATTTGGGCTGTAGAGTATTGATTTGATAGATAATCACAAATGGCATTAATATCACATTCGGATAATAATGGATTATTATAAATACCAAGATGAGAAATGGAACTGTCATCAATATTATTTAAACTGTTTATATCGACTAAAATATCATTATTACCTATCATCAGTTCTCCTGCGATTGAGTTAAGATTGTCAAGACCAGTAAGCTTTGTTAACGATGGATTACCTCCTTTACTGCTTGTTCCAATAATTAAACTACCATGGATTTGTTTTATATTTTCAAGTCCTGCTAAATCAATCAGGCTTTCATTGTTGGTTATAATTAGATCACCCCCTACAGTCCTTAATTTGCTTAAGAAGAACAGATCTGAAATATCATTACCACTAATCAATACATCCCCTTCAATATATTCGCAATCAGGGAAATTACTTTCGAAGTATTCAATATCTTGTTGAGAAGTAAAGGAGATACCCTCTGGCAGACAATTACTTACTACTGATCCTGTACACGATGCGATAATTTCATTATTGTTTTTGCATCCAACATCATTCGCATAAATACTTGTAGATGGGTCATTTCCCATCATATAATCACATACACTTTTTACATGGCATGTAGATAATGATTGGTTTCCTCTAATGGTTATTTTACTAATTGAAGTTGTATCAAAGTTTTCTATTCCGTGTATATCAACTAACGATTTATTGGATTTAATTTCAATGAATCCAGAAAAGGATGTTACATTCTCTAATCCATCTAAACTAACAATTGAATCATTATATTCAATTAGGATTCCTTCATCAATTGAATTTAGGTTATTTAATCCGTTGAGGTTTTTCAACCAATTGCTTCTTTCTATGTGAAGTAGTCCAACATGATTAAGTTTCTCTAAACCTGAAAAGTTTTGAATGACTCCACTATACTTTATTAATAGAGAATTACCAATATATTCTAGCTTTTCTAGTCCATTAAAGCTTGAAATTCCGTTTGCCATTAAATTAAATGATTGTTCAACAGATACCAAATTATTTAACCCTTGCAAGTCTGATAATTGGTTTAGGGATAAATTAAAATCCTCGCCAATGGCGGTTAGACTTTCTAACCCGCTTAAACTATTTAGTATGTTATCTTCAATTGAAAGGTACCCTCCTATGGACGAAATATTATTCATTCCTTCCAAATCAATTAAGCTACGGTTATCAATAATTTTTACATAATCAAATACATAAGTAATATTATTCAGTCCTGATAGGCTTTCAAGCTTTGGATTTTCAGTAATGGAAATGTGCTCAACGGGATTATTTGATAAACTGCTTAATGCAGAAATGTTTTCCAGCGATTCATTTTTGCTAATATAAATTCCACCAATTAGATTAGTTAAGTTATTAAGGCCCGACAAACTAGTTAAGTTATAGTTATTATACAATGAGAAACTATTACCTAAAGTTGAAAGATTTTCAAGACCAGTTAAATCAACTAGTGAGTCAGCATTATTAATTGTAAAATAGCCGTTAACAGTTGTTAAATTACTTAAGCTCGATATGTCGGCAAGGTTTTCGTTATATCTAACCCAAAAAACATCTTCTATGGTAGTAAGGCTTTCGAGGCCTGATAAACTCTGAAGGGACTCATTGTTTTCTATCCAAAGCCTACCATTAATAGAAACTAAATTGTTTAGCCCATCTAAGGTAAGTAATGATGGATTTCCATCATAAACGGTTGTACCAACAGTTTTACCAATATATACATTATAATCAATAGTTTCTATACCTTCCAGACCTTCCAAACTTTGAAGAGAACCATTTTCAATAATTGTTAATTCTCCATTGATATGTTCTACATTGCTCAAACCGGCTAATGTAATCATCGCATCATTATCTTGAATAGTGAGATAGCCATCAATGGAGGTTAAATTTTCAAGACCAGATAAATTGATTAAAGACATATTTCGAACGATTTCAACATACCCACCTATTGATGTGAGGTTTTCGAGGCCTGTTAAGCTGGTCATAATTGGATTACAATCAACAAAATGTAACCCAATTGTAAAAGAGCCTCCAATTGAAATAAGACTATTCAGACCATCAAGGTTGACTAGGTATGGATTTCGTCCCTGATACGTACCAATGGTAAGATCACCACCTATGTTTGTTAATACATTTAAGCCATTCAGATTGGATATATCATCTCCAGCAATAGTAACACTACCTTCTATTTCAGTACAATTTGGGTAGTTTGTTTTGAAGCTATCAATCGATTCTTGGGTGTAAAAATACATACCATTCGGAAGACAACTTTGACTTACTACTAAATCCTGAATAAGAGAAAATATTACAATAAATACTATCAACTTTTTCATTTCAGTTTTGTTTTGGGTTTTTCTTTTTCTGGTTTAAATCATTTAAGATTTCTGTTTCTAATTAATACTTTATTTATTTC
>JAERTF010000180.1 GCA_016845105.1 Bacteroidota bacterium
GTGTATTTTTGTTTTTGATATCCAAGTAGGTACGGTTATCCCATTCTCCCATGGAATCATTACTTCTCTTTCTCTGTATTTAAGTCTTCCCCAATTTATTTTCAACTTTTTCTTTCGTGCATTCTCATATATTAAAGCAAGTTCCCTTAATGAAAATCGTTCATTTGCTTTAACAGCATAAGTTAAGCCATTAGTGTTTTTAGAATCCTCTCTATCCAATTGATTAGCAAGAATTATGTAGGCATTAGTAATATCATCAATATATGAAATATCAATTATTTGTTCGCCTAGTGACATGTCTAAAGTTTCACCTGTTCTAGCAATCTTATCCCATAAATTAAAAATCTTAGGCCTAGTATCTTTTGGACCAAATGTATCTGAAAGCTTTATTGTGCAAAAAATGATCTTATTAGTATCAATGTAGTATTGGGCAATACTTTCAAAAGCTTGTTTGGACGCAGCATACAAATTCACTGGAGAATAGTCTGCATTGTTATAATGCTGCCAAAATGTCCCTGTATTAATAAACCACTTAATATTAGCTTGAGCACCACATTCTAAAATATAGGTGCTAAACTTTACATTTGTGTTTATTAAACAGATAGCTTCTTCCGGTTTATGTTCCGTGAGATAAAGAGAGGCTAGATGTATTATACCATCAAAATCTTCTGCTATCAGAAATTTTGAATCACTCGAAATATTTGTCTCATTTAGTTTATAAGTACTTACATTTAAATCAAAAGGAGACTTCTCATCACCAAATAGATTAATAGTTACTTGATGCCCCTCTGAAATAAGCTTTGCCACTAAATGTTTACCAATAAAACCTGTAGCTCCTGTTATAAATATTTTCATAGTTAAAAATTGAAAATTGTTTCTGCAAAAACTGGAAATTGTAAATCCCGTTCACTTAAAATAGGTTTTTCAATTTCCCATTCCATACCAAAGGAGTCATATTTTATTCCCTTATCATAAGTGCTATCATAACATGAACTTTGCAAATAGGTAACCATAGTATTGTCTTTCAAACTTAAAAATCCATGAGCACATCCAACAGGTATAAATACCAATAGTGGTTTTGTTGTGTTGAGTATTATGTTATAATGACGTCCAAATGTTGGAGAGTCTTTACGTATATCAAGTATTACATCCAAAATACTCCCTTGATTTACATAAACAATTTTAGCATGTTCTTTGGGCGGGGTCTGGAAATGCATTCCTCTGATTACATTTTTCGCTGAAATAGAGTAATAACTTTCTCTAAAATTAGTTTCTAATTCATTTCTGGCAAAAAAATCTTCATTAAATACTTTAATAAAGCTACCACGCAAATCTGTAAACTCTTGGAGATGGATAACTTTTAATCCGTGTATAAATGTGTTTTCAATTATCATAAATTTGATATTACATAATTATTCCCAGTCATCAGTTAACACCTTTTCTTTTGAAACTCCTTTTTCAATGAGCTTTTGTTTAAAGCTTCTAATCATAATTGGAGGTCCAGAAATATAATAGGTAGCAGATATTCCATTCTCTTCAATTATTTTATTGATATTAAGTATTCCTTCTGTATCTTGATAAATAAAATGAGTTACTATATTTGGGTTACAAGAATTATTTAGTTCCTCCTTATAGTTATTGTAGTTTTCTGAACGAAAACCTAAATATACTTTTGGATTAGAATACTCCTTAAATGTATAATGATTAAACAAACTTAGGTAAGGGGTAATCCCAGTACCTCCGGCGATAAACACGGTATTTAACTTGTCGTGGTTTTGTTGAAATAAATCACCATAAGGTAATTTCAGCCATACTTCACTCCCTACACTTAAAGTCGATTCCATTTCCTTTGTAAAATCACCTATAACAGAATATGTTATTCTAATTGTCTCTTCTCCAGGTGCACTTTGCATAGAAAAACACCTTGATTCTGGCCATTGGCCAATTCCATCATACTCTTCATCAATAGCTAAATGCAAAAATTGTCCGGGTTGATATTTAAATGTCCGGCCCAGAGACTTAAACTCAAGAGTATATATCCCTTCAAATGGATTATTTATTGATAAGATTTCCGATTTATACTTTTTCGCAAGCATAATTCTATAAATAATTAATAACAAATTCTTCTAATACCTCTTCTGCATATTTTAACATTTCTTCAGTCAGGCCCGGATAAGTTCCTAAAAAGAAAGTATTGTTCATTATATAATCAGTGTTTTCAAGCTTACCTGCAATATTCCAATTTCTATTTATAAAACCAGGTTGTTTTGTCATATTACCAGCAAATAGATTACGCGTCTCAATCAATTTGTTATTTAAGAATCCCGTTAACTCATCACGAGTAAATGGTGTTTCTTCTTTTAACGTAACGATAAATGCAAACCATGATGGATCAGAATTCTCTGTTGCTTTAGGCAGTATAAAGTACTCAGAGTACTTGTTAAAAATCCTCATCCACTCTTTAAAATTTCCTCTTCTTTTATCACAGAAATGAGGTAATTTATCAATCTGAGCTACACCGATAGCCGCCTGTATATCTGTCATTTTCAAATTATAGCCAATCTCCGAATAAACATATTTATGATCGAAACCAAACGGCAAACATCCAAATGATTGAGAAAATCGTTTTCCACAAGTATTGTTTTCACCTCCCGCACAATAACAATCTCTACCCCAATCACGAAAAGCTCTAACTAATAATGCTAGTTGAGGATCATTCGTGCAAATTGCTCCTCCTTCTCCAGTAGTTATATGATGGGCAGGATAAAATGATATGGTGGACAGATGTGCAATAGATCCTGTTTTTTTGCCCCTATATTCAGACCCAAAAGCATCACAATTGTCTTCAATCACCCATAAATCATGTTCATTAGCTAAGGCCATTACAGCATCCAAATCAAATGGATTACCCAGGGTATGTGCTAAAAAAATGCACTTTGTTTTAGGTGTAATGGCAGCCTTCATCTTTTCGATGTCAATATTGTATGTAGGAATATCAACATCTACAAATACAGGAATTAAACCGTACTGGATAATAGGTGTTACCGTAGCCGGAAAGCCAGCAGCAACTGAGATCACTTCATCATCAGGTTTCAATGCTTTATCACCAAGTTTCTCCGAAGTCAATGCAGAAAAAGCTAATAAATTTGCTGAAGACCCTGAATTGGTTAACAATACATGCTCCACATCAAGAAAATCAGCAATTTTATCTGAAAACTCTTCTGAATAACGACCCTCTGTCAGCCAAAAGTCGAGTGAGGCTTCAACAGCATTACATAGTTCTTTTTCGTCGAACACTCTACCGGCATAGTTAACTCTGCTTTTTCCAGGGATAAACTCATTTAGGGCAAATCGAGCCTCATGATATTGTATGGTTTTTTCTATTATTTCCTTTCGCAGTTGCTTAAAATCGGTCATGTTAAAAATCCTTTGATAGATTTGTTTGTAGTTATATATCTATGATGTTAATGTTCAAAATACTTTTCAATTTGTTGCTCCGTTAAAACTCTCATGTTTTCACCTTTTAAAAATCCTTTATTCCAATAAACAATAGATTTAAGCGTAGTTTCAATGTCCCATTTGGGAGTCCATTCTAATTCAGCTCTTGCTTTGGAGCAATCAAGTTTCAGATAGTTAGCTTCGTGAGGTTGAGGATTAGTATCAATACTAAAAGAAGCTGGTTCACCCCAAAGTTTACATATGGTGCTGGTTATCCACTCAACATTTCTAGCATCATTATCTTCTGGGCCAAAATTCCATGCATCAGCATAATTAGAGCCTTCTGTAATCATTTTTTCAGCTAACAATAAATATCCTGAAAGAGGTTCTAAAACATGTTGCCAGGGTCTGATTGCAAAAGGACTACGTATCTTTACTTCTTCACCTCGAGTGATTGCACGAATAAAATCAGGGATTAATCGATCACCAGCCCAATCCCCACCACCTATTACGTTTCCAGCGCGAGCAGTAGCAATTGCAACACCATGCTTAGTATAATCTTCTGGGTTAAAATATGAATTGCGGTATGAAGATGTGACTAATTCTGAACAACCCTTACTATTCGAATAAGGGTCGTAACCTCCCATTGGTTCATTTTCCCGATAACCCCACTGCCACTCCTTATTTTCGTAGCATTTGTCAGTTGTTACATTAACTATTGCTTTAATACTAGGTGTATTTCGACAGGACTCTAGTAGATTAACCGTTCCCATTACATTTATAGCATAGGTTTCAACAGGAATATTGTATGATTCACGCACTATGGGCTGCGCTGCCATATGAATAACAATCTCGGGTTTAACTTCATTCATAACTTCTTGCAAATATTCAAGATTCCTGATATCACCAATATATGAAGTTACTAGTTCATCTAAACTAGCCTCAACAAATAAACTAGGTTTAGTTGGTGGCTCAAGTGCATATCCATATACATCTGCTCCTAGTTTATTTAATAATAGACAAAGCCAAGACCCTTTAAATCCAGTATGGCCCGTTACTAAGACTTTACTATTTTCGTAGACTCCCTCAAACAAGTTTTTCATTTTTACCATTTTTTCCAAGGAGCAGTTCCTGAATCAATCATTTCTTCCAACTGATTTTTATCACGTAATGTATCCATAGGCTTCCAAAAGCCCTGGTGTTTAAAAGTATATAACTCATTATCTTTAGCCAATTTTTCCAAAGGGTCACGTTCAAATATAACTTCATCATTACTATCAATGTAATCAAGAACTTTAGGCTCACATACAAAGAAACCAGCATTTATCCAACTACCGTCACCTTTGGGTTTTTCTAGGAAAGACTTCACTCTTTCATTCTCATCAATTTGCAATGATCCAAATCTTCCCTCTGGCTGTACAGCAGTCATTGTAATTGCTTTCTTATGTTTTTTATGGTAACCCACTAGCTCATTAATATTAACATCTCCAACTCCATCACCATAGGTAAGCATAAAAGGCTCGTCTCCAATATAATCCTTAACCCTCTTAATTCGTCCTCCTGTCATTGTATCTATACCTGTATCAACAAGAGTAACTTTCCATGGCTCTGCATGATTTTTAAGGTGTGAAATTGTATTTGTAGTCATATCAATAGTCATATCAGACAGATGGCTATAATAGTTTACAAAATATTCTTTTATGATATAACCCTTATAACCACATAAAATTACAAAGTCATTATAACCATATGAAGAATATATTTTCATTATATGCCAAAGTATGGGTTTGCCACCTATTTCTACCATGGGTTTTGGCTTTAAGGTTGTTTCTTCGGAAAGGCGTGAGCCAAGTCCTCCTGCAAGGATAAGTACTTTCATATTCTTTAATTGAGCTTATTATAATTTCTAATCATTTTCCTTATCAATTGTCTTCCTCATCACAACAAACAACTTTTACAAATGAGAAGTGAAAATTGATATCATTAATAACTGGATTTAAAGTTTAAAAATGTTTTTTTTCGATACATTAATCATATTTCTAAGGTCGACTATTAATTTAGCATTCTCCTTAACAAACTCAATATCGAACTCTAAATGATTAGTTGTAAGAACAACACAGTCCGTCTCTACAAAAGTTTGGGCTGTCATATCAGTTGAGATATATGTACGCTCTTCATTTGTTTTTACTTCTGGAATATGAGGGTCATGATAACTTATCACGCCACCTTTGTGAGCTGTAATATCCATTATATCAAGAGCAGGCGATTCGCGTTCATCATTAATATTGGGTTTGTATGCAACACCAAGGAATAATATTTTACTTCCATTAACAGCTTTTCGCTGACTATTAAGTGCTGTGGCGATTTTTATATACATATAATGAGGCATCCGCATATTGATATGACCTGCTGCATGTATTATACTAAGATCAAAATTGTATTTTTTTGCAATATGCTCAAGATAGAATGGGTCCAATGGAATACAATGTCCACCAATACCAGGGCCTGGGTAAAATGCCTGGAAACCAAATGGTTTTGTTTTTGCGGCCTCAATAACCTCCCAAATATTGATGTCCATTTTTCCTGCAAGTAGTGCTAATTCATTAATTAAACTGATATTAACTAACCTATAGGTATTTTCAAGAATTTTCACCATTTCTGCAATGCGAGGACTGCTTACTTTATGAATAGTGTTTATGGCTTTCTTATATAACGCTTCACCGATTTCAAGACCATCTTCAGATAGTGCTCCCAATACTTTAGGAGTATTTCTCGTATGGAACTCTTTATTTCCTGGATCTACACGCTCTGGTGAGTAGGCCAACCAATAGTCAATTCCCTGCTTAAATGACTTTTCTATTTTTTTTTCATCTCCTTTAACTTGCCTAAAAGAATTTGGATTATTTATTGTCTCCATTTCAATAATAGGTAACATGAATTCTTCTGTAGTAGTAGGGTATGTTGTAGATTCAAGACTTACAAAAGTACCTACTTTCATATTTCGACCGATATCAATACATGCAGATTCAATATATGACATGTCAGGTTTACGGAATTTATCAAGAGGTGTAGGAACAGCAATAATCAAGGCATCACATTCTTTCATCCTTGTGCAATCAGTTGTAGCCTCAAGGTTTAGTTTATCAACAACCACCTCTCGTAATACTGCATCTCGGATGTCTCCAATATAGTTATCACCATGATTAACCATATCAGCTTTTTCCTGTGACTTTTCAAAGCCAATAACATGTACACCAGCTTCAGCGAAGTTAACAGCAAGAGGGAGGCCAACGTAGCCGAGACCTATTACACCGACGATTTCGGAGTTGTTTTTTATTTTGTTTAGAATCGCTTTCTTTTGATTCATTTGTAAAATTTTTTTTCTAGTTTCAATTACTTTATTTTGATATTTTTAGGTCATTTTAGTCGTGCAGAATGACAAACGGAATAAATTTTAACTTTTAATTTGTCACATTGTTACCTGCCTCGTTGGCAGGCAGGCTTGTCACTTCTTATACTTTTCCGATCCCATATACCTTCCAACCAATATCCTTCAATTCTCCTTGGTCAAGGATATTCCTCCCATCAAAAACAAAAGCAGGTTTTTTCATTCCTTTGTATAGTTTCTTCCAGTCGTAAGAGGTAAACTCATCCCATTCAGTTAGGACAGCTACAGCATGTGCATTGTTAGTTACTTCGTATGGATCAGTGTATATGTGAACCATCTCCCTTATTTGTGATTCAGTGATACTGTGATACAGTGATTCAGTTAAGTAGATTAGATCACTATATATCTGCTCTGGTTTTACTTTTGGATCATATATATGAATTTCTGCTCTGTCTTCCAATAAATGACTTGCAACATACATGGCTGCTGTTTCACGGGTGTCGTTGGTGTCTTTTTTAAAGGCCCATCCAAGGAAACATATCTTTTTACCACTTACTGTATTATATAAAGTACTTATGATGTTTTCAGCAAAACGGCGTTTCTGATAGTCATTCATTATTATCACCTGCTCCCAGTAGTCGGCAACTTCTTGTAAGCCTTGTGAACGACAAATATATACTAGGTTCAGTATATCTTTTTGGAAACAGCTGCCACCAAAACCTACTGAGGCCTTCAGGAATTTTGGTCCAATTCTGCTGTCAGAACCAATTGCCCTAGCAACTTCATCAATATCAGCTTCTGTTTTCTCACATAGGGCAGATAATGCGTTTATGGAAGAAATTCGTTGTGCAAGAAACGCATTGGCAGTGAGTTTTGATAACTCAGATGACCATACATTCGTTTTAAGTAGCCTGTATTTTGGTAACCAGTGCGCATAAACATCAACTAGTGCTTCCATGGCATCTCTACCCTCTGCTGTGGAATTATCTCCTCCTATTAGCATGCGATCGGCATTGTGTAAATCATCTATGGCAGTTCCTTCTGCTAAAAACTCGGGATTTGATAGTATCTGGAAGTTTACGCTGCTACCGACATTGTCTAAGATGGATCTTATTGCTTGTGCTGTTCTCACCGGTAGTGTGGATTTTTCCACAACAATCTTGTCATCTTTTGCCACTTCTGCAATTTGTCTGGCACATAATTCAATAAATTTTAGATCAGCTGCCATTCCTTTTCCTTTGCCATAGGTTTTGGTAGGAGTGTTAACAGATATAAAAATCATTTGAGCTTCATCAATGCATTTCTCAACATTTGTTGAAAAGAATAAATTTCGTCCTCGCGCTTCAGCAACCACCTCCTTTAATCCAGGTTCATAGATTGGCAGATTATCAAGATCTTCATCATTCCAATCAGCAATTCTTTGCTCATTTATGTCAACAACGTTTACCGTTATCTCTGGACATTTCTGTGCAATAACGGCCATTGTTGGCCCTCCTACGTATCCGGCACCTATGCAACAGATGTTTGTAATTTTCGTTGTCATTTATATTTAGGTTATATAATTTTCTTCTTGTGCTATGTAAATGTATTATACCTGACTCCTATTAGCACAGCTCCGCCTTTATTATCCACTGAAGCTTTAGCGTAAGTGGGCTATCCACAAGATACAGCTCCGCCCTTTCAGTCCCATCCTTGATAACGGAAAGAACTGGTAATCTACATTTTAATTCAACCCTGATTAACTAGTCGAACTTGTACTCCACACCCTTAGCAATTTCTGCTGGTTAAGTTTTG
>JAERTF010000181.1 GCA_016845105.1 Bacteroidota bacterium
TTGGAAATTACCATAAAATCAAGAGAAAATATTTACAACTATATCTTAATGAGTTTGTTTATAAGTTAAATCGAAGATATTTTGGAGAACGTATCTTTGATAGACTTGTTGTTGCTAGCATTACAGGAATATGACTAATTACGGATATACAGAAAAAATAATATAATCGTCTTAGAGTTCTTTTATTCCTTCAATAAACTGAGGAATAACTTTATTTACATCTCCTATAATTCCATAATCTGCCGATTCAAAAATTGGAGCTTCGGCATCTTTATTTACAGCAACTATTACTTTTGATGAACTAACTCCACCAAGGTGTTGAATAGCACCTGAAATACCAAAGGCAAAATATAAATTTGGTGCAATTATTTTTCCTGTTTGACCAACATGCTCACCATGCGGCCTCCATCCTTCATCCGATACAGGGCGTGAACAAGCCAAACCAGCACTTAGCATATCAGCAAGCTGCTCAAGACCTCCCCAGTTATCACCACTTTTCATACCACGTCCACCGGAAATAACAATTTCGGCATCTGTTAATAACACCTTACCTGTTACTTTATTTGTTTCGGTAACTGTGGTTGAAAAATCACCATCTACAACACTTGGATCAAAGGCTTCAATTGTTGCATTATTTTCTACTTCAACAACTTCATATGAATTTTGAGAGAAAGTGATTATTTTAACTTCAGTGTCGATTTGAACATTTGCTATCGCTTTACCGGTAAATACTTTTTTCTGAACCACAAACGGATCAATTGATATTGGTAATGCAATAACTCCTGTAACTAAACCGGCTTCTAATTTTACGGATACTCTTGGTGCAATTGCTTTTCCCAAATTACTATTTGCAAAAATTACAATCTTTGCGTCTTCAATTTTGGCAGCAGCAGAAACAGCATTGGCAATTGCTCTGTTATCTAATGATGTAAACCTCTCATCTTTAACCGTTAGTATTTTATTGGCTCCGTAATCACCTAACTTTGATAATTCTTCATCAGAAATATCACCAATGGAAAGTGCTATAACTTTTGACCCCATTTCTTTTGCAATTGCTGCAGCATAAGAAACAAGTTCATAGCTCAACTTCTTGAACTTACCATCCCAGTTTTCTGTATATATTAATATTGACATAATTTTTATTTTTTAATTGTTAATTTGATGTACTACAAAGTGATTTTATTAAGAACCTACAATACTTTAGCCTCTTCGTGAAGAAGCTTAATTATCTCTTTTGCATTTTCTTCATCAATCATTTTGCAAGCTGCTTTTGGCGGTGGTAATTCAAAATTAACAAATTGTGTCCTTTCATTTGCTTCTATTGGATTAGCCACATTTAATGGCTTTTTTCGAGCCATCATAATCCCTCTCATTGCAGGAATACGAGGTTCTTTTGCAATACCTTTCTGCACTATAGCAACAAGTGGTCCGGTTATGTTAAGCACCTGTGAGCCACCATCAATTTCACGATTAACTATAAATTTATCGCCTTCAATATTTATTCCAGAAACTGCTGATACTGAATTATAATCAAGTATCTCGGCAAGCATTCCACCAACGGCATTACCGTTGTAATCAGAAGCTTCAATACCTGCAAGAATTAAATCGTATCCTACCGCAATTTCTGCCAATTGTGAAGCTACATAAAAAGCATCCTTTGCAGGAGCATCTATTCTTATGGCATCATCCGCACCAACAGCAAGAGCTTTTCTTAGGGTTGGCTCAGTAGCTTTTTCTCCAACATTAGCTACGGTGATTTTTTCAATACCACCTGCCTCTTTTAACTCCATTGCGCGTGTTAGTGCCAATTCATCCCAAGGATTGATTATCCACTGAACTCCTGCATCATCAAAAGAAGTATTATCACCTGTAAAACGAATCTTCGTAGTAGTGTCAGGGACATTACTTATTAAAACTAGTATTTTCATAGTCAGTATTTTAATATAAATAGATTTTGAATTTCAATTTGGTAAACGAAACTACAAATTTCGGAAAAAAACAATTACGATTGAATGATCTTTACAATAAGATCAATCATGCAGTTATTTATAAGCAGATAAAGGTAATCCTTATAATTAAAAACCTTCGTTGATCTACCTTTTTCTCAATAAACAAACCCATATTTTAGCTGGATTCTCTTGATCATTGCCAAAAAAACTAACTGACAATGTTAAAACTTTAAAATATGGTTCAACTGCATCGATTATGTCCTTTGCAGATCTCATTGGAGGACCAGAATCACGTGGTGGAGCATCAGCATTTCCCATAAGTGTTAACCATATACCCTTTTCATTCAATATGCTGGCAATTTTTTCTGCAACAAACTTCCTATCTATAAGATTATCAAATGAATGAAAAAAACCTCGATCAAATACAAAATCAAACGGAGCCTCAGTTATATTATCAGTTAAAAAGTCACTTGTAATAAAATTACACTTTACTCTTTCATCACCAATGTTCTTTTTTGCAGAATCTATTGCTATGGCAGATCCATCAATGCCAGTTACATCAAAACCCTGTTTCGCCAACCAAATTGATTCAACTCCAGTACCACAGCCTAAATCAACTGTGCTACAAGGATAGATTGGCCAGTTCTCCACAACATCAACCAGATTGAAATCAACATTTTCATGAACCCAAGGCGTTGTTCCCTCTTCGTACTTCTCAACAAAACGATCGCGTGTATTCATTATATAATTATTCTTTTAGAACATCACGTGAAATAACAATCTTCTGAATTTCTGATGTCCCCTCGTAAATTTGAGTTAGCTTGGCCTCACGCATCAGTCGCTCAACATGATATTCTTTTACATATCCATATCCACCATGTATTTGAACAGCTTCAGTTGTCACTTCCATTGCAATATCTGCGGCGTATTGCTTTGCCATTGCGCTTGCAACGGTAATTGGTTTATGATTATCTTTTAACCAAGCCGCCTTTAAACATAGATTACGTGCATTTTCAATTTTGACCGCCATATCAGCAAGTTTGAAAGCAATTGCTTGATGGTTAGCTATTTCTGTTCCAAATGTTTTTCTCTCTTTAGCATAAGCTGCAGCTCTTTCCATTGCACCACTTGCTAGCCCTAAAGCTTGTGAAGCAATGCCAATTCTTCCAGCTTCAAGAATCATCATTGCGAATTTAAATCCAAAACCATCCTCTCCAATTCTGTTTTCCTTTGGTACAACAACATCAGTAAACATAACTGAATGGGTATCTGAACTCCTCATTCCCATTTTGTCTTCATGTGGCCCTAAACTAATTCCGGGAGAATCTTTCTCAACAATAAATGCATTTATACCACGGTGTTTTTTCTCAGGATATGTTTGTGCAATTACAATATAAGTTGATGCAGAATCAGCACTTGTTATCCAATTTTTTGTTCCATTTAGTACGTAATGATCATCCTTTTCATCGGCAGTTGTATTTTGATGAGTAGCATCCGAACCAGCTTCAGGTTCTGAAAGCAAAAATGCTCCAATAACTTCACCCTTTGCCAATGGAGTAAGATATTTTTGTTTTTGATCTTCGTTGCCAAATCTTGACAATCCATAACAAACCAAAGAGTTATTTACTGACATTATTACACTAACTGATGCATCAACTTTCGATAGTTCCTCCATTGCAAGTACGTATGAAATTGTATCCATTCCGCTACCTCCGTATTCAGGATCCACCATCATTCCCATAAATCCAAGTTCAGCTAGGTTTTTAATGTGTTTTTCAGGAAATATTGCTTTCTCATCTCTTTCGGTTACATCTTGTATTAGTTCTCGTTGGGCATAGTCTCTTGCTGCCTGCTTAATCATTAATTGCTCTTCGGTTAGTTCAAAATTCATGTTGATATTTATTAGGGTTTGTTACAAACATAGTATTTTTTCCATTATGACAGGGTGATTTTTGGTTTATTATTACATACACCAACTACAAATCAGCGAGTTGACTCATCCTATGTGAAGTAAAATTAAATTCATTTATGAGTTGCTGCATAATTTCTGATACAGGTTTAATTGTGGATATTTGAGTTGCAACCTGACCTATCTCAAGCTCACCTTCAATAATATCGCCTTCAAACATCCCTAATTTGGCTCTTCCTCTACCCAAAATTTCTGCCAATTCTGTTTTTTGCATTCCATTTTTATCAGCTTCGTGTATCCTATTAAAGAAATCATTTTTTATAAGCCTAACAGGCACTAACTTCTTTAGGGTAAGTTGTGTTCCACCATCGTCGGTATTAATAATTTCATTTTTAAAATTACTATGTGCAGATGATTCTTTGGCTGAAGCAAACAGGCTTCCTACCTGAACTCCTTCTGCTCCTAAAGCCATGCTTGCATACATTGCCATTCCACTTCCTATACCTCCAGCAGCAATTATGGGGATATCAATAACCTGCTTAAGCATTGGTATCATTACCATTGTTGTAGTCTCTTCAAAACCGTTGTGACCACCTGCTTCAAATCCTTCTGCAACAATTGCATCAACTCCGGCAGTTTGTGCTTTAAGTGCAAACTTTTTGTTTGCGACAACATGAACCACTACAATATTATTTTCCTTTAATTTAGAAGTATATTTTGAAGGGTTACCAGCAGATGTAAAAACTATTTTTACACCTTCTGAAATTGCAATGTCAATAATTTCATCTGTTTGAGGATATAATAATGGAACATTAATACCAAATGGTTTTTCGGTAGCAGCTTTACACTTTACAATATGTTCTCTTAATACTTCAGGATACATACTGCCGGCACCAATTAAACCAAGTCCACCCATATTACTCACTGCGGATGCCAGTTTCCAACCACTACACCATATCATTCCACCCTGTATAATAGGATGCCTAATTTTAAATAATTCAGAAACTCTATTCATAATTAATATTGGTAAATCATACTATAATTCAATAATATAAAAAATATCCAAACGGATGAGTATTTAAAATTTCCAGTACCAACAACTACATTCTTTCAAACATTGCTTTAATAATGTTATTTGCTCCATCATCAATATCCATAATTGTTGCATCAAGCATATAACAAGGTGTCGTAAATACAAGATTATCTTCGTCAATAACCACATCTCCATGATCAGTTTCAACATGTGTTGCTCCCATTGCTTCAATTGCACCAATGGTTCCTGCATCTGTTCCAATTGTAACATTTACATCACCCAATACTTTAGCAATAAATGCCGGTGCTATACATAGAGCTCCTATGGGTTTCTTTAACTTCACCATCTGGAGTACTGCTTCTTCAACATCTGAATTGACAGAAGCATCGGGTCCATGGAGGGCAACTGTAGATAAATTTTTTGCAGCACCGAAACCACCTGGAAAAATAATGGCATCATAGTCCTTACCATCAAACTCAGAAAGTGGTTTAATATCACCCCTGGCAATACGTGCAGATTCAACGAGTACATTTCTTGACTCATTCATTTCCTCACCGGTAATATGATTAATTACATGATGTTGCTTAATGTCTGGGGCAAAGCAAACATATTCACCACCTTTTCTCATAATGGCCAACATTGTAAGAATTGCCTCATGAATTTCAGCTCCGTCATATACTCCGCTACCAGCTAATACAACTGCAAATCTTTTCTTTTTCATGATTCTATATTTTTATATTTCTTCTTTTAGGCTAAAATACAAATTATCCTTTCTTTTTGTAACTTTACAGACTGTTATGACTGAATTTATCTTAAATAACGACAATGTAGTAACTGATCTTCCGACAGGTACCATATTACTCGATTTTATCCGAAAAGAAAAACTCCTTCCCGGAACCAAAATAGGATGCAGGGAAGGTGATTGTGGCGCATGCACTGTACTTGCTGGGGTGCTTAATGACGATAACAAAGTTATTTACAGCACATTGGTCTCTTGCCTAACTCCATTAGCAAACGTTCAAGGCATGCATATTGTAACAATAGAGGGATTAAACTTACAAGGTGGGTTAACTCCCATACAATCTTCTTTTGTTAATAATAATGCAACACAGTGCGGTTTCTGTACGCCTGGATTTATTGTTTCACTAACAGGGTATTCATTCTCAGAAAACATCAGCATTGAAGGAATATATGAATCGGTCAGTGGAAATATATGCAGATGCACAGGCTATAATTCCATCAAAAAGGCAGGGATGGATATTTTTAAATATCTTAATAAGGTAAAAAACAATGGCAACATATCTGAGCTTATTAAATTTAAAATAATGCCCGAGTATTTTGAGTTTATACCAAACAGATTAAAAAAAATTCCTCATAAAAAAACCAATAAAAAAGAAAATTTGGTCGCCGGAGGAACAGATCTATATGTAACTAATGCTCAAAAACTACAAGAAACCAGTGTCCAATCATTAACAAGAAACATAGAAACCGTAATAGCTAAAGATGATAAGGAATTTGTTATTGGAGCCGGAGCTACTGCATCAGATATTGAAAACAATATTGAGCTACAACATTATTTCCCAAATCTATCTGATTATTTTAAATTGATATCCTCAAAACAAATCAGAAATATGGGGACACTTGGAGGAAACCTGGTTAATGCATCACCAATTGCAGATTTAGCAATATTCTTTCTTGCTCTAGATTCTAGAATAGAACTCTCCAGTATTGAAATTGAAAGTAGGATAATACCTTTACGAGACTTTTTTAAATCTTACAAAGATATTGACTTACAGGATAATGAAATAGTAAAACAATTACGGTTCCATATTCCACATTCTAATTCCAAATTTAACTATGAAAAGGTTAGCAAAAGAACTCATCTGGACATTGCAAGTGTTGTAAGTGCAATTAGTATTAGTGTTAATAATGGAATTATTAAAAACATAAATATATCTGCTGGGGGAGTTTCTCCAATTCCTCTATTTTTGAAAAACACCTCCGCATTTCTAACTGGCAAAGAGCTTACTGCTCAAAATATTAGAAAAGCACATTGTGTTCTGAAGGAAGAAATCTCTCCAATAAGTGATGTAAGGGGAAGCGAAGAATATAAAAGGCTGCTATTAAAACAATTATACTACACCCACTTCATTAAACTCTTTCCTGAAAAAATAAAAATAGGAGATATAAATAAGTAATTCTTCATGAAAAATATTGACTCAAATAATCATGTACAAGGTAAATCAATATTTATTGATGATATTACTGTTTCCCAAAATTCATTATATGCTGTTCCTTTTTGCTCAACAATTGCAAATGGGAAAATCCTTAGCATCAACCTAAGCGAAGCACTTAAACTTGTTGGTGTAATTGATATTTTTACCCATAATGACATTCCTGGAGAGAATCAAATTGGAGCCATTATTCAGGACGAAGAACTTCTTGCCGAAAAAGCAGTCCATTTCATTGGCCAACCAATTGCCATTGTTGTTGCTGAAACTGAATTAATAGCAATTAAAGCAAGGGAATTAATTCAGATTGATTATGACGAACTTGAACCTATTACTGATGTAAGAATAGCCAAGAAAAAAAATAGCCTAATTGCACCTCCACGAAAATTTGAACTTGGCAATACTGATTCAGCCTGGGAAAATTGTCCTTTTGTTTACACAGGCACTGTTAAATCAGGAGGACAGGAACATCTTTATTTGGAAACCCAAGGATCATACGCCATTCCACTTGAAAATGGAAATATCAAAATATTTTCTTCTACCCAAGGTCCAACGGTTGTTCAAAAAATAGGAGCAAAAGTACTTGGCATATCAATGAATAACATTGAAGTTGACGTTACCCGCTTAGGTGGTGGTTTTGGTGGAAAGGAAGATCAGGCAACTCCATGGGCCGTTATGGCAATGCTATCTGCACATAAACTAAACAAACCCGTAAAGCTTGTTCTAAGTCGTTATGATGATATGTACATGACAGGGAAAAGGCATCCATACGAAACTGATTATAAAATTGGTCTATCAGAAGATCTGAAAATTATTGCCTTTGAAGCCGAATATTTACAAAATGCTGGTGCTGCAGCTGATCTTTCACCCGCAATTACAGAGCGTACCTTATTTCATTCAACCAACAGCTATTTTATTCCAAATGTAAAGGCAACAGTTTATAGCTGCAAAACCAATTTGCCTCCAAATACAGCTTTTAGAGGGTTTGGAGCACCACAGTCTATCTTTGTAATCGAATCTGCCATTAAAAATGTTGCCAATCAACTCAATATTCCAGCACGAGAAATTCAAGAAATCAACTTTCTTAAAGAAAAAGACGAATTCCCATACGGACAGATCGTATCAGATGTAGAACTCCAAAGTATATGGCAAACTGCACATAACAATTTTAATTTTTACGATTTAGAGAAAAGTGTTTGTGATTTTAATGATGAAAATGACCTTAACAAAAGAGGTGTTTCATTTATACCAATTACATTTGGAATATCATTCACTAATACAATGATGAATCACGCACGATCGCTAGTTCATATATACCAGGATGGTAGTATAGGTATTAGTACCGGGGCTGTTGAAATGGGGCAGAGTGTTAATACAAAAATGATACAGGTTGCTTCTAACGTTCTTTCTGTTAATACTGATAGAATAAAAATCGAATCTACAAATACGACAAGGGTTGCAAACACTTCTCCATCTGCAGCAAGTTCAACGGCTGACCTAAATGGCAAAGCAGTTGAAATAGCCTGTAAGGCTCTGTTGACCAGACTAGTTGGAATTGCAGGGCAAATATTATCAACAGAAGTAGAAGACATTAACATTCATAATGAATATGTTTTTCATAAAAACAAGAAAACTAACATAAAATGGGAAGAGTTAGTTTGGGAAGCTTTTACAAGAAGAATAAATTTATCTGAGTCGGGACATTATTTTACGCCAGAAATAAACTTTGACAAGAATATTGAAAAAGGACACCCTTTTGCATATCATGTATATGGAGTAGCAATAACAACTGTTACAGTTGACTGTTTACGAGGCAACTATGAAATCGAATCAGTAAAAATTATTCATGATTTTGGCAAAAGCATGAATCAAGAAATTGATAATGGCCAAATTGAAGGAGCTTTAGTTCAGGGAATAGGATGGGTAACAATGGAAGAAATTGTTTTTGATGACAAGGGTACTCTTCAGTCCAAAGCACTGTCAACCTACAAAGTACCAGATTTATATTCAGCACCAAAATCCATTCAAATTGTTCCACTTGATGGTAGAGGTAGTGATAAGGCAATATTAAAGTCAAAGGCTGTAGGTGAACCACCATTTATTTATGGCATAGGTTCATTTTTTGCGATTCAGGATGCAATTAGTGTCTTTAACCCAGATTATATTCCAAAATATGAAGCACCAATGACTCCTGAAAAAGTACTATTAGGATTATATCAGAAAAAATAGAACAAGCATAATGAAAGATATCCATAAAAAAATAAAAGAACTATCGGAAAAATATGCAGATTACACTGCAAGTAATTTATCCAAACTTGTGAAAATTAGCTCACTAAGCCTGCGGGAAAAGGAAGTCCAATTAGAGTTAAAAAGGCAAATGGAAGAAGCCGGCTTTGATGAAGTTAATATCGATGGATTAGGAAATGTCATAGGCAGAATTGGTTCGGGAAAACGAATATTGGCAATTGATGCCCATATGGATACAGTTGATATTGGCAATGTTAATAATTGGGATTTTGATCCAATGGGTGGAGAAATTAAAAGTGGCTTTGTTCATGGACGTGGTACAGTTGATCAAGAAGGTGGAGCGGCTTCATTTGTGACTGCTGGAAAAATACTTAAAGAACTTGGGTATGACAAGGACATAACAATATATTTTGTAGGTAGTGTTATTGAAGAAGACTGTGATGGACTATGCTGGAAATATATTATTGAAGAAGATAAAATTATACCTGAATTAGTTATCAGTACCGAACCTACTAACCTAAATATTTATAGAGGACAGAGAGGGAGGATGGAAATGCAGGTATCGTTCACAGGAATTTCATCACATGGCTCAGCTCCTGAAAGAGGTAAAAATGCAATTTATATGGCATCAAGGGCTGCACTTGAAATCGAGAAACTAAATGACAACCTTGCCTTTGATGAGTTTTTAGGAAAAGGAAGCATTACAGTTACTCAAATAGAATCCGACAGTCCTTCATTATGTGCAGTAAGCGATTTTGCAAAAATTCACATCGACAGAAGATTAACTTTGGGTGAAACAAAAGAATCTGCAGTTGTAGAAATTGAAAACATTATTGATAAAGAAAACGCCAAGGTTGAAGTTCTTAACTATTTTGAAGAATCCTATACCGGACTTAAGTATGGCATGGAAAAATATTACCCAACTTGGGTTATACCGGAAGATCATCCGATGATTATAAAGAGTAAAAATACTTTTAATAAGCTATACAATAAAACACCAAATGTGGATAAGTGGACATTTTCAACAAACGGTGTTGCAATAACCGGAATTCATGGTATACCAACCATAGGTTTTGGTCCGGGTAACGAAATACTAGCCCATGCACCAAATGAAAAAGTACCAATCAGTGATTTGGTTGTAGCATCAGCATATTATGCTGCATTTGCATATGAGTTTGCCAGTGAGTAAACCACCTATCACTCTTATTATCATGTATTTACAAAATTTATCAATTTTCGCAATAAAATTTATAGAATGAACATTGAAGACAGAATAAAAATCCTCAAGGAATTAAAGTCCTCCCTATATAAAAGAGACTTCCTGCTAACATGGGAAAAAAGCACAGAAGATCTGAAGGCAATACTTGAGATAGCAAGCATATTAAAACAAATGCGTGTTGAGAATATTTCTCCACGTGTATTTGAAAGTGGTCTGGCGGTTTCAATTTTTAGAGATAACTCTACACGTACAAGGTTTTCTTATGCTTCAGCAGCCAATTTGCTTGGGATGGCCATTCAGGATATGGATGAAACTAAATCACAAATTGCCCATGGCGAAACCGTTCGTGAAACTGCAAATATGATTTCCTTTTTAACCGATTTTATTGGAATTAGAGATGATATGTATTTGGGTGAAGGCAACAAATATATGCGTGAAGTTGGCAATGCATTGGATGAAGGGTATAAAAAAGATGTTCTTCCTTCAAGGCCTGGAATAGTAAACCTTCAATGTGATATGGACCACCCAACACAATCCATGGCTGATTTATTGCATCTAAAAAATGAACTTGGATCATTGAATAATCTAGCAGGCAAGAAAATTGTAATGAGCTGGGCGTACTCTCCAAGTTATGGTAAACCAATGTCAGTACCACAAGGTATTATTGCTTTGATGACAAGATTTGGGATGAATGTTGAACTTGCTTACCCCAAAGGATATGATTTGATTCCTGAAATAGTTGAACTTTCTAAAAAAAATGCTGAGGAAAGTGGTGGTTCATTTAATATTGGGAACAATATGGAAGAAGCAATGGAAGATGCAGATATTGTGTATCCAAAAAGCTGGGCACCTTTTCATATAATGCAACAACGTACCGAACTTCTTAAAAATAAAGACAGCAGAGGCCTGGTTGAATTGGAAAAAGAAGCTTTGAGAAATAACTCACAATTTAAGAATTGGGAATATACCAAAGAAAAACAAAAGCTAACCAAAAATGGTAACGCCCTCTATATGCATTGTTTACCAGCTGATATTTCAGGTGTATCGTGTAAAGAAGGTGAGGTAGAATCTAGTGTCTTTGAGAAATACAGAATAAAAACCTATCAAGAAGCAGGTTATAAACCATATATAATTGCTGCTATGATGTTTGCAAATAAATTCAAGAATCCTGCTAAAGTATTCGACCAATTACTCTCAAAAAAAAATCAAAGAGTAATAACTAACAAATAGCTATTTACATGGAGTCAATAAAAAAAATATACAAGATTGGTAAAGGTCCGTCCAGCAGTCATACAATGGGTCCAAGTAAAGCCGCCTCAATATTTCTAAATAAAAATCCTAACGCAGAGTTAATTAAGGCTCATATCTATGGTAGTCTTGCTTTAACAGGTAAAGGCCACCTAACAGATGTGGCTATAATGGATACACTGAAAGACAAAGGTGAAATAGTTTGGCATTTTGATGAAAAGCTACCTCTTCACACTAACGGTATGCTATTTGAAGCATTCGATAATAAATTAAACTTAATCGACAGCTGGGAAGTATATAGTATTGGGGGTGGCGAAATAATTGACAAAGAGAATAAAGTGACTTATGACCATATTTATCCTCATACAAATATGGCTGATATTATTAATCATCTAGAACAATATGGTGGTGCATTCTGGGAATATGCATTTCAAAACGACAAAGATGACCTAAATGAATATCTTATTAAAGTTTGGTCGGCTATGAAAAAAGCAATTAAAAAAGGATTAAAATCTGAGGGGACATTACCCGGAGGTTTAAAACTCATGAGGAAAGCCTATTCCTACTATTTTAAGGCTAGGATGCAAAATCAATTTATTCGTGATGATAGCTTTATATTTGCATTTGCATTGGCAGTTAGTGAAGAAAATGCATCAGGTAATGTAGTTGTAACAGCCCCAACCTGTGGCTCATCTGGTATACTTCCTGCAGTTCTGTATTTGTTTTTTAAAGATAAAGAAGTTAAACAAGATGCAATTATCAGAGCTCTTGCAACTGCCGGACTCATCGGAAATATAGTTAAACAAAATGCCTCAATATCTGGTGCAGAGGTTGGATGCCAGGGTGAAGTTGGTGTTGCCAGCGCTATGGCAGCAGCTGCAGCAGCACAACTTGCAGGAGGAACTATTTATCAAATTGAATATGCTGCATCTTCTGCGCTTGAACATCATTTGGGTATGACATGTGATCCCATTGCAGGTCTAGTGCAAATACCTTGTATTGAAAGAAATGCCTTTGGAGCTCAACGGGCAATTGACTCGGCACTGTATGCAATAAACTCTGATGGGCGTCATTATGTTATGTTTGATCAGGTGGTTGAAGCTATGAAACAAACAGGAAACGATATACCCAGCTTGTATAAAGAAACTGCTCTTGGTGGTTTAGCAAAGGTATTCTCCGACAATAAAAACAAAAACAAAGAAGATAGTTGATGCTTCACTTTAACATCTTTTAAACTAATTTTTGCAATACAACTATTTATGTACGTTACTTGTCATGTCTTTTAGTTTAGTTTTGCAATTCAATTAGCAAAGACATATACTATGTAGCTAATTAATTTCAAATAAGTTAATCATTAAAAAAACTAATAAACATGAAACAGTTTTTATTTTCCATTTCTTTTTTGCTTATTGCCTCCTTCTCATTTTCGCAGGTCAATCATGATTTCGATTTTGAGCATAGTTGTGCACATGCTAAAAGTCATCATGCTCAAAACGATTTTGGTCGTTATCTGTACAACTGGCAAAGTGAGTACATGGATGACTATGATGTTACTTTCTATTTCTTAGACATTGAAGTTTCAAGTACATCTTTGTTTGTTGAAGGTAATTCAACAACAAACGGAATTGCTTTGGTAGATCTTGACACATTTGCAATCGAATTAAAATCATTTCAAACAATAACACAATTATTATTTAACGGAGTTGATTATACAAATGATATCACTCGTGATGGTGATAATGTTATTGTGCCTGTTGCTGAAATAGCAGAAGGTTCTGAATTTTCTGCACAAATTTTTTATAATGGCGTGCCTCCAACAGGTGGGTTCTTCTCCGGCATGTCAAATGCTACATCTCCTTATGGTAAAGGAGTTACATGGACATTGTCTGAGCCTTTTGCTGCTTCCGATTGGTTTCCTGTTAAACAAGATCTTGAAGATAAGGCTGACTCCGTTTGGGTTTTCCTAACAACCAGCTCTGATAATATGGCTGGATCGCAGGGATTATTAACTGACATTGTTGATTTAGGAAATGGCAATTCACGTTATGAATGGAAATCAAAATATCCAATCGATTACTACCTTATTTCATTTGCTGTATCAGAATATCAAGAATATAATATTTATGCTCATCCCGAAGAAATGGATGGTGATTCAATTTTAATTCAAAACTTCATTTATGACGATCCTCAATGTTTACCAGCTAATAAAGCCGGCATTGATGAAACTGCACCTATGGTTGAATTAATGTCAGATCTCTATATTCTTTATCCATTTTGGGAAGAAAAATATGGGCATTGTTTAACCCAGCTTGGTGGAGGTATGGAGCACCAAACCATGACAACCATTGGTAGTTTTTCTTTTGGACTTGTAGCACATGAATTAGGTCATATGTGGTTTGGCGACAATGTGACATGCGCCACATGGAGTGATATATGGATTAATGAGGGCTTTGCAACATATTCAAACTACCTTGCCGAGGAATATCTACATGGATGGTCTAGCGGACAAAGTTTTATAAAAGGTGCGCAAGATTATGCCATGTCGTCTTCAGGTGGAAGTACATATATCCCAATTGATCAGATTTATCCTGGAAACGAAGGCAGAATATTTAGTGGAAGATTGACATATTACAAAGGTGCTGCAATTGTTCACACATTAAGACATGAGATTCAGAATGATGATACATTCTTCGAAGTTATGGGGACATTCCAAACTGACTTTACTGATAGTACAGCTACTGGAGAAGATTTTAAAAACACTGCAGAAGAAGTTACAGGCATGGATTTCGATCAATTCTTCGACCAATGGTATTATGGCGAAGGATATCCAATTTATGATATTGAATATTATAACTCAAATGGAGTTAATCATTTTGATGTATTACAAACTACCTCAGCATCAACACCATTCTTCGATATGTTACTGGAAATGAGATTGTATTTTGATGATACATCAGATACATTAATTATGTTCCATCAGGATGATAATTTAACCCAGTTCGAGATAGAAACAGGTAAAGAAGTTATGTACATTGATGTAGATCCTCTTGATTGGACCATGGAAAAAGTAAATAGTATTACTGTTGCTGTTGAAGAGAACAAAAGTCCTGTTACATTTAAAATTGGTCAGAATCAGCTTAGCAACGATATAACATTATATTTTACAGAAAAAGAAAACACCAGCAAGAATATTACTATTGCTGATATCTCTGGCAAAATAGTATACAATGGCCAAACCGAAACAAGTGAGTTTACCATTAACACTAATTTCCTAAATTCAGGTGTATTTATTATCAGAGCTTCTGACAGTAAAAATACTTACGTAGAAAGATTTATTAAGTAGTTTTCAGCTTATATATAAAAAAGGGAATCGACAAAAATCGATTCCCTTTTTTTATGGCTGAAATACTGTTCTATTTTACGATAATCTTTTGAGTACTGGAATTACTTTCAGAATCAACTCTCACAAAATAAATACCTGCTTTAAGAGTACTTATATCCAAAGTAATACTCTGATTAATTATGCTCTCTGAAATTAATAATCGTCCATGGGCATCAAGCACACTAACTTCATTATAACCAGCATCTTCAACAATGATACTAACTTGTTTGGATGCCGGGTTAGGATGAATAACAAAACCATTATCATCTTTCGAAATATTATTGAAAAGCCCAACGGTATTACTAATATCAACTTTATTTATATAAAGGTTATTTCCATATCTGGAATATGATTCAAACCTGATTTTCATATTTGCATTTCCTGCCCATTCACTTAGGTTAATTATTGGGCATTCAGCACCATATCCAGCTACGCACCAGTCTTCTGTACTTTGAGGCTCAAAGAAATCGGTTGTTGGCTCAGATGTTGAGAAAGCACCCTGACCATCAGGGCCATTTGCATATACTTTTGCCCATGTAATTCCACAATCATCGCTTATACTTACAATAAGCGAATCACTTGGAGCATACCTTTCTGCGTAAGCATACTCAAACGACATGTAAATATTATCAAATCCACTAAAATTCATAATTGGTGAAATCATATAATCCCGGGCTCCAAACTGTGAATAATTGAAAATATTTATCCAGCTAACGCCTTCAATTATCCCCTGGGGAGTTTCAGCATCTGTTAAAGCCCATGTTATACTCTGATCTGGATTTTCTATTTCCCAACCCATGGCATCAAAACTCTCACCTGAAAAGTCCTCTGCAAATGGTAATAACTCCCCACCAATTGAAAGGTAATTCTCCTTAATTAGTTCACTTTGTCCCGATGAATTAGAAACAGAAAGGGTAACTGAATACATGCCAACGCTACCAAAATTAACAACTGGGTTTTGTGAATTCTCTGTGGTACCCTCTAAATAAGATACGTTATCAGGGCTAAATGACCAATGCCATTGTGTAGGACATCCTTCTGATTCATCAAATAGATAAACGGGAGCGTTACTGCATTGAGTACTTACATTAGATGTGAAATTAACGGTTGGTAACAATCCTTCAACCACTGTGATATACCCCGCTACGGTTTTCGTATCACTACCATCAGGATTAGTAACAGTTAACGAGACTTCAAACACACCCTCATTTTCAAATATAATACCAACAGGATTGGATACTTCAGATGTAGCTGGTGTTCCACCTTCAAAATTCCACAACCAACTTTGTGGATATCCCTGCGATAAATCGAAGAAATCAATTCCACATCCTGCGGGGATATTGGTTTCACTAGCCTCAAAATCTGCAGTTGGACTATAGTAATATGTTGGGGACCCCCACAAGCCACGTCCGTAGGATGAGGCTCGCACTCTATCTTCTAAAGGATCAATTGGATCATGAAATATTTCAATCTCAGTTACAAGTAATGCGGCAGGGAGGTTTTGAGAAAACATAAACCAATCACTCATAAATTCATCCTTGAAGAAAACCCCTACATTGGTTCCTACATACAAGCCTTCAACATTATTTCGATTATAGTATGCCAAATCGTTAAGATTAATATTTGGTAATCCACCAGTAATGTCCTCCCAACTAACTCCTCCATTTATCGATTTGTAAATACCTGGTCCACGAGTAATGTAAACAATATCTGCATTCCAAGGATGTGCTTCAATATCTGTAATTGTTCCGGCCCCTGGCAACATACTTTGTAAATTCGTATAAGTAGGTGAGGCATCCATAATATTTTCGGATTTAATAAAACTATTTCCCGATGTGACAAAGTAGAAAATATTTTCGTTTGCTGGCGAGTGCTCAACAATAGTTACTGATCCAGAACCAATATTGGATGAAATCTTTGTCCATGATGGTGAAGACTGCTGAAGGTTTTTTGTCCTCCATAAATTTTGATAACCTGCGAACATAACTTCTGGGTTATTTTCGCTCTGGCAAAAAGGTGTTATCCAATTTCCTTGTTCATTAATACCACCAATTCCTTGCCCGGCAATTAATTTATCTGCTTTGTCATCAACCATGCGATACATACGTCCATATTGCATACAACCATAACTTAAAGTAGTATCGTGATTATCCATTTCTGCTTCCATTCCATCGGCATACATATCACTTTGAATCCAGGTATCGGTATGAAATAATGATATGCCATTATCCTGATAACCTGTAGTTACATGATTTTGCAATAACTTACTCTGACCAAGTTTATATTGTTGTCCGATTGCTAATCCATTGGTTATTCGTTCCCAAGTGGCTCCATCATCATCAGTGAACCAAATTCCACCATCATTACCAACATACAGTTTACTATTTAGTGGGTTCCATTCGAGCACATGTAAATCGGCATGTACCGGGTATGCACCACAGTTACCTGTTTGATTTGAAACCATCGACCATGTAACTCCAGCATCAATTGATTTCCAGCAATTAATACCACCAGCATAAATTACATTTTCATCAAGAGGATCAACAGCAATATCCAGGTCGTACCATGCTTGTCCACCTGAACCACCACTACAATCCCAACCCATTACATTAGGAGAGTCGGACTGAAGTGTAAAGCTTTCTCCATTATCTATACTTAAATATGTACCAATATAAGCACTATTTGAAGTTGCAAAAAAGTATACATAATCAGGGTTTGCCAAACTAACATCAATAACTCCTCTTGATGCGGAAGGTATTCCGTTGGTTATTTCAATAAATGAATCGCCAGCATCAATGGACTTGTAGAAATTACCTCCACCTGATGCATAAATAATATCAGGGTTTGCCGGATTAAACACTATCTCCTTCATATTGCCGGTTTGTGTTCTAATCCAGTGCTCTGCACCATCAACTGTCTTATAAATACCTGAATTTGCTGCGGCATATAGTATTTTGGGATCGGTTGGATGAATTATAAGTCTGCCAACCGTAGATAGTCCCATTTCATCATTTTTTGGTGAAAAAGTTTGACCGCCATCGGTACTTTTGTATACACCCCATCCTTCGGCATCACCCGCATCACGATCACCAGTACCGATATAAATAATATCGGGACTTATATAATCAATAGCTATTGATGAAACACCAAGTGTGGGTTGATTATCTGTTAGCGGTGTCCAATTTTGCCCACCATCATCAGACCTCCACAATCCTCCTGCAGGGGCTCCAATATAAATTATATCAACATTTGTTGGATGAAAAGCAATTGCGTTGATTCTTCCATTACCCCAAAAATCATAAGGCGATGAAGGAAGTTGAATTGGGCCAATATTATTCCAATCACCTTCAAACAATTTGGTGTTTTTTTGATTATTAATAAATTCATTATAAAGTTGAGCATCAAGACCCAATGGTCTGCGTGACCCATCAGGGTTAATCTTATGCATCATATACCATTCCCATCGTTTGAAGGGATTATAACCACTTCCTTTTCTTTCAGGTCGGGTTGCCCAATACTTATTAAAAGCATCTACGGTTTCATAGAAGTTGGCTTCCTGATCCTGCATCATATCGATCCAAACAGGATACTCAGATGGGTCTTTTGAAATTTCTGTATCTTTTGGTTGTGCAACTACAACAACTCCCAAAAGTAAAAACAGGTTTAAGAATAGTATCAATTTTCTCATTTCCATAACTTTTAGTGATGACATTTATTACCAATAGTGACAAAGATAACAACAATATGGGTGTATTGTCAACATTATCTCACTGCACTATGGATAATAAATAATTGATTAACACATTAATTAGGACAATAATGTTTAGTAAATTGCAAAACATGTCACAAAAATTGTACTTGTTTGTCTAATATAAAAGAGTAGCCATAAATGGATTTTGAAAAGATATATTATAAGTACTATTCTGAAATCTATCGGTTTGCTTTCCGATTAAGCATGTCGAAAACAGACAGTCAGGATCTATTACAAGATGCGTTTACAAAACTTTTTAAAATGACAAAAAATGGAGCAAAGTTGACTAATCCAAAGTCATGGCTTTACAAAGTTGTGCTTAATCAATGGAGGAATACTTATAACCAGGCAAAGTTAAGAAGAGATAAACTTAATCAAATGGACATGTACAATGATAATAGGCAAACACCTGAGTCTGATTATATCAAAAATGAGAAACTAAAACTAACACTCGACTGCCTATCAGAAATTCAGATGAAAGACAAGGATATACTATTGCTTTATCATGATGGTTTTAGTTATTCTGAAATAGCAGATATACTTGAAATCAAGGAAACATCAGTTGGCAAAACTTTATCACGTGCATTACAAAATTTTAAACAAATACTTAAAACAACACAACATGAATTGTTTGAATAGAATAGAATTACAAAGCTATTTCGACAATGAGCTGGATGTAACAATCAGTAGAAACATTAAAAGCCACATTGAATCATGCGAAATATGTTCAAATATGTATGTTGAATTAAAGGATGATATACATAATACAGTTGATTCAATTTCTGAAATAGAAGTACCTTCTTTTGAAATACCTACAATTGATAGTCTTGTAAAAACCCAAAAATCAACTGATAGAACATATCGACTAACAAATTTTGTGAAAATAGCTGCTGCTATAGTCTTTATCATTGTTTCTTTAACAGTGGTCAACAATTACTTCAAGCAATCTGAAAAAACCATTGAGAATGAATTATTAAATTATGAACTGGCCAATGAATCAGACCCAAATACACAATGGCATAATAATGAGTTTGTAGTAACACTAAGCGGTACCAATGGTGAAGTTATACTATCAGTAGTATTGGATAACAGTAACTAATTAATAAAATTGAATTGTAAGCAATAAAAACTAATAAAATGAAAACAGCAACATTAATTTTAGCAATGATAACCCTCTTAAAAGTGTCATTATTTGGACAGGATATTACTCAGCAATACAATAATGATCCTGTTAAACTAATTGCAATTGGGGATTATGCAACCAATAATAATTGGGATGAGGTATTTTCTGAACCTACCGATCCATCGTTTGCAAAAGAAATTGGAAACCAGAAAAATATTGCAGTAGCTCCAGACGGTTCAGTATTTATGAGCCATAAAACCAGACATGAAATATGGAAATTTGATAAAAATGGGAATCTTGAAAAAAAATTCGGTCAAAAAGGTTACAAACCTGGCGAGTTTCCGATGATTCCTTTTATTGAAGGAGTTTTTGACAACAAGTATATTTATACTAGTGATGTTCATGGTCGATTGCAGTTTTTTGATTTTGAAGGTAATTTTATAAAATCAATACAACTTGATTACATGCCATTGGATACAAAACCATTGTCACAAAACAAAATTGCAATTCTGGGTCATGTCCCATGGAAAGATCGAAAATCAAAAAAAGTAATTGCCATTAAAGATTTCAATACCGAAGAAGAAAATATTATCTGGTCAAAGTTTAAAGATAACAGTAAAGGCAGGATTATAATTGAAATGGGAAGTGGCGGAACAATGGGGTTCTCAGTACCATATTCAAATCCGAGTTTACGAATCGCATCATCAAAAAAAGGCAATCTAATAGTGGCGAATCCAGCTGATGGTATTATATCGATTTACAGCCCAGAAGGAGTTAAAAAAAATAGTTTTCCACTTAATATTGATGCTTTGAAAATTGACCAGGATGATATAGACGAATACTATAAAACTGGGAAAAAAAGAGTAGCTAAATTCAAAGAAAGACTTATCAGTTCTGGAAAATATAGTGATGCCGAAATAAAAGATATCGTGATCCAATACGAAACACAGTTAGAAAAGTTAAAAGATCAAGATAACTACCCTGATCATCTTCCATATTTTACAAATATAATGGTAGACTCAGATGGAAATATTCTTGTTTTTGAATTCACCGAAAAAAGTGAAACGAATAAATTCAGGGTCTACTCATATAACTCCAATGGAGAATTTCTTAACAGATCAAGTTTTTTATCAGATAAATTCAATCTGAATCTGTCACCCAGTTCATTTATTTTCTATAATGATTACATATTTAATGTTGCAGAAAAAAAGACGGGAGATGGCTGTCTAATGAGGTTGGTAAAATTTAAAATTGGTGAATAGAACTAGCAATTTTCAACAACAATTTTTCCATTCTTAATTACTATTTTTGGACAACCGGTAGTTTTAACTCCCTCAAATACATTAAAGTCACAATTTTGATGGTGTTTAGATGCAGTAATAATATTTTCAGCATCTGGATCCCATACTACTAAATCAGCATCAGATTTGGGTTTAATAACACCTTTGGCAGGAAATAAACCAAATAATTTCGATGCATTTGTTGAGGTAACTTCTACGAATTTGTTTATGGATATTTTTCTAGTAAGAACACCATAAGTATATACTAAAGCAAGTCGGTGTTCTACTCCGCCAACCCCATTTGGAATGCTCCTAAAATCATTCCTACAAATTTCTTTTTGGGATTTAGTAAAAGGACAATGATCAGTCCCTATCGTTCCTATTGTTCCATCACTAATGGCATTCCATAATGCTTCACTATCCTCTTGTTTTCTAAGTGGAGGACTCATTACATATTTCGAAGTTTCATCAAATTCCCCTTTATACTTTGTGTCATCTAAGATTAAGTATTGAGGACAAGTTTCTGCAAATACTGGTTGACCCTTGGATTGCGCGATACGGATATGATCTACAGATTCTTTGGTAGAAACATGAACAATATAAATTGGACACTTTTCTGTACTAGCAATATCAATTGCTTTTCTAACAGCTTCCGATTCAGTTTCGGCGGGTCGGGATATGGGATGATAACAAGGTTCTATTTTTCCTTCATCTACTAAAGAATTTCTTAGCACATCAATTTTGTCACCTAATTCACAATGTATAAGTAGCAAACCACCTAACTTACCAACTATATTCATAACCTTCCTAAGTTCACTATCCGATAATCCAATTGAATCTTTATAAGCCATGTAAACCTTAAATGACGAATAACCTTGTTTAATACATTTCTTGATTTGTTTCTCAAGATTATTATGCCATTCAACTAAACTAATATGAAAACTATAATTTGTTTCGGAAACTTTAGCTTCATCAATTCTACTGGATAATGCATAATCAAGATTTTCTCCTCTTTTGGGTGTAACAAAATCAATAATAGAAGTTGTACCTCCATACAATGCTGCATTACTTCCTGATTTAAAATTATCTGAAGAATATCCCAGCGGTGTACTTAAATTCATATGCACATGAGGATCAATACCTCCTGGCAGTACATAACAACCCACTGCATCAATTATTTTACAATTTTTGTTACCTGAAACTAAATTTGGTCCAACTTTGATTATGGTAGATTTATCAAGAAGAACGTCGTGATTTTCAATGGAATTTGAATTTACTACTTTACCATTTTTTATAAGGATCATATTACAAATGTTTAGATATTCTTTACAAATGAATTTTCTACATCAGAAACAAAACCAAGTTTTCGTAAATAACGATTATGATTTTCTGAACCTCCTTCTGCAATAATCTTTTTATAACCATCTGATTTAAAGCTATCTTTTAAACGAGATAGCACGAATTTACCATTTTTATAATCACGATACTCCGGAACAGTATAGTCCAAACCAATTACAATGGTGTTGTCATTTTTAACATGCCCCAAAAACACTCCTGCAACGGCCATATTTCTAAGTACAATAAAACTAATTGTATTCATTTCCGGTTTATAAACAAAATCGGGAAAAAACTTACTTATATCTTTTTTATGAAAATCAAGAAATTTAATAAGATACTTGTTATCGCCTCGTACTTCTAATGTATCGAAAAGATGTTTTTTTGTATAAATTAATGATAGATAGTAAATATCAACTGCCACTATAAAACCATTTAAACCCATTACCGGAAATGCACCAATAAGATAACCGTAAATTGCAAAAGTAGAAGCTCCTATTAAATTGATCCATCTAAATTTTACAATAGAATTCATTGTCATGGACAACGCAATAATTCCTGAAGCAATATAACCTACCCAAAGTAGTATTTGTGATTCCATATTTTTGGTTGAAAGTTAGTTAGTTGATTGTTGTGGTCATAGTACTTTGATTAGTCCTGAAATAAGTTTTGAACCTAAGCTTTTAACTTGTCCCATAAGCGATTAGCTTGATCCCTGGTGAATTTTAAAACTTCATCTTCATCTAAGCTCTGAATAATACGATCTTTTACGATAACCTTACCGTTTGAAATTACATGTTGAACATGTTTTGATGTGAGGCCAAAAATAAAATGACCAAAAAAGTTATCGTCGTTTAACTCTGTTGGAGAATCGTAATCCAGAACAATTAAATTATTTTCACCATCCCCCAAAAAACTATTATTGCTTAAATAATTATGAACCTTTCTGCTTCGATAATATGCTATTAAAAAATCTATATTATCGTTTGCCTGTCCTACAAAAAACGCCGACTGGGAGCTTCTCAGTAAATCACTATGCATTCCGTCGGTACCAATCATTATATTATCGCCTAAACCAACTGAGTTAAAATATCCAACAGCATTATTTAAGTTACTTTCGGAATTTTGAACTACAAAAGCAGGAGATTTACCAATTAATGAACGTTCATTATTATTTATATGTATGCAATGAGCTAGAATTGTTTTCGAGGATTCTAATACTCCTGCATGTTTTAACCTCTCACCCACTGAAATATTGTAGGTTTCCTTACATTGTTTTTGATCAAATTTATCTTCGGCAACATGCATATGAATTCCGGATTTTGTTTTCTCCATGAGTTCAACAGCCTTCTTCAAGGTAGAGTCACCAACAGTGAAGGATGCATGTAAACCTATCAATCCCTGATTATTCTTTAAATACTTCTCGGTTTCCTGCAATCCAAGCTCTGCTTTATCCAAGCCATCTCTATCAGTAATTTCATAGCATAGCAAATGACTTACACCAACCCTGTCAAATGCCTCAGCAATTATTTCCAATGATCCATCAATAAAATTAGGGGAGGCATGATGATCAATGGCAAAAGTTACACCTGATTTAGCGCAAGCAATAGCTGTTGCCAAAGCACTAGCTTCAATGGTATTTTTATCCAAAGCCTTATCAAGCTTCCACCAGATATATTTAAGTTTTTCTGGAAAATTATTAATTTGATGAGTAGGTGGAGGCATTCCACGTGATAATGCAGAATATGCATGATGATGGCCGATTGCAAATGATTTTGTTACAAACTTACCTTTGCAATCAATAACCACATCACTATCCGACAAAATGATATCATTGAAGTTATCCTTAAAAATTACACTACCTCTAAGACTTTCTTCAACAATAATATTAGTGTGAACTAAGAATAGCGTTCTCCAATCAATGAATGTTGTGTTTTTTAATATTGTTCGTACCATTTTTAAAATAAAGTTAGAAGTTTGAAGTGAGAAGAGTAAAGATAATCATTAGTAAATACTTTTTTCGATTCTGTGCACCTAACATATCAATTAATCTTCTTCTTAAATGCAATCATCATATTCATCAGATTGTATGCGTTTTCATAATGACTCTCAAATTCTGTATCTGAAATATAAACTCTTCGTTTTGCTTTGTGCAGACATGTAACAACTTCTGCAAGAGATCTAATGGAGTATCCCATAAACCTTTTAAATTCAGGAGCCGATTGACTAATCGATACCTCAGAAATATTTAAAGCTATTGAATCTCCTGCTCTTAATATCTGAGAAGATAAATTGCAGGTTTCAATTTTAGGAAATTTAACCGATAGTTTGTGTAAATCTTCTCCAAGATCCATTGCCTTTTGCCAAATAATCAGATTCTCAAATTTGAACTTCATCATTGTTTATTTAGTTAATACATTATATCGTCTAGTAAAAACAAACACTTCAAACTTTACTCTCCTGGCTTCACACTTACCCATTTTTCTTTAAAACACTCCCCAAAGGCAAACTCTTCCGCCTAATTCCATCATAGGCACAAAATGCATTGGCAATCGCTGCTGCTGTTGGAACTAAACCAATTTCACCTATTCCTTTTGCTCCGTATGGACCAACCGGATCTTTAACCTCTACTCCTATAACCTTTATTTCAGGAGTTTCATGTGCTCGTAATATTCCCAATTTGCGCATTTTATCATTAAGTAAAAAACCACCTTCCATAGGTAAATCCTCAGATAATGCATATCCAAGACCCATATGAACGCCTCCTTCAATTTGTCCTTCGAACAACATGGGGTTCATTATTTTTCCCGCATCGTGTGCTGCTACAATCTTAGAGATATTACCATCTTCATTCAATATGCACAATTGTGCTGCATATCCATATGAATAATGAATAACAGGGTTTTCATTTCCTGAGCCAGGTTTATTTGTCCAATCACAAATAAACTGTCCATGATATAATTTACCAGATAATTCGTCCAACGAACTTTTTTGTAAATCTGATTTGAAACTACTTGATGCTGAAATTACTGCTAATCCAACCAATGCAGTGGCTCTAGATGAGGTAGTCATACCTGTTTGTATTTGAGCCTTGGTATCTACCTCAACGTCAATAATATCAGGACTTACGCCTGTTTCTTCACAAAGTGTTTGTAGAGCCATATTATGAACACCCTGACCCATTTCTGTCCACCCATGCTTAAGAATAATCTTTTTTTCTGAGACAATTTTAATAATTACTTTTGATTCATCAATCATTCCATTTCCAACACCTGAATTCTTTATCCCACAGGCGAGACCAGAAAACTTAGCATCTGAATAATCATTTTTTATGGCTTCTAAACATGAACGAATACCAACTCCACTTAACTTCTGTCCAGTTGATGTGGTTAAACCGTCAACCAGGGCATTATCCCATCTGAATTGCCAAGGATCAAATTTTCCTTTAATACAAATTTCATCGATGCAGCTTTCCAAAGCAAACGCAACCTGATTAGCACCAAACCCACGCATAGCGCCACTCGGAATATTATTTGTATACACAGTTTTTGCATCTATATCTACCTCTGGAATATAATAACCTCCTGATGCATGACCAGCAACCCTTTCCATAACTTTCGCCCCCACAGATGCATAAGCTCCTGTATCTCCTACTGCCCTTAGCTTTAGTCCTGTGAGTTTCCCATTTCTATCAGCGCCAAGAGATATATTCATTGTAACCGGATGACGTTTTGGATGTAGTCTAATGGATTCCTCACGTCGCAAGGTGATTTTTACGGGTTTTTGCAATAGAAAAGCAAATAGGGCGGTTTGGCCTTGTACACTTAAATCTTCTTTTCCACCAAATCCTCCACCGTTTGGAACAAGGGTAACTCTCACATCTTCCTCAGCCAATCCCAAAATCATCGCTACCTGTCTTCTATCCTCATATACTCCCTGACTTTGACTATAGATATGAACCCCTTTCTTTTCAGGTATAGCAATCGATGATTCTTTCTCCAAAAATCCATGCTCGATTCGTTGTGTTTGATAATTGCCATTTGAATAATAGGCAGAGTTCATTAAAGCCTTATCGGTTTTACCAATCTTTATTTTTGTTGTATCAAAATTATTCGGACGATCGGCATGAATATTCTCAGCATTCATAGCCTGAAATGGGTCGGTAATTGGATCATAAACCTCATAATCAACCTCAATCAAATCCAATGCCTCCCTTGCAATAACATCATCTTCAGCTACAACTCCTGCCAACACATCACCAATATAATTTGTAGTTTGACCCATCCCAAGCATCACCGGCCAGTCTTGAATAATTAAGCCAACATACTGACTTCCTGGAATATCTTTTGCAGTAAACACATCAATAACACCGGGGTAACTTTTGGCCTTGGCAGTATCTATTTTTAGAATCTTTGCCCTAGGGTGATCACTGAATTTTAAAGATCCGTATAATAATCCATCTACCTTAATATCATCTACAAAGTTTCGCTTTCCAATTGCAGTATCATAAGCTTCATATTTGGGATGTGATACACCTACTTTTCCAGAAGTAGAAGTTATTTCAAGATTTCTACTTTTTTCAATTGCTTCTCCTGCGCAACTTATCGCCTTTTCAATTTTTTTATAGCCGGTACATCTACATATATGAGGTTTCAAAGCTTTTCGTATCTCATCAATTGATGGCTTAGGATTATTTTGCAGCAATACTTTGGTTCTGCTAATGAAACCTGGTGTACAAAAACCACATTGTACTGCACCCGAGTTTACCATTGCCTTTGCAATAGTATCAAGAACATATGGTGGAAATCCTTCGGGTGTAAAAACCTGAGAATTACGAATTTTAGACATCTTAACAACACAGCTAAGCATGGCTTTACCATTTATTTCAACGGTACAAGCACCACAAGCAGCTTGTGCTGAACATCCATCTTTAACTGAGGTAATATTTTTATGAAGCCTAAGAAAATCGAGCAATGAAATATCGGGATTACCATCGTAATTTTGTGGCTCATTATTTAATGTAAATGATATCATTTATGGCAAATGTTAAATTTCAAAATTAATAATTCTAGTGTAGCTTAGTTAATTATCAATAATTGAATAACCCAATAATAAACCACACACAAACTCCTAAAATAGTAACTTCTTTAATTCTTTGATTGTTGGATTGATTGCTCTGGGGATACTAGCCACCCCTGAAACCGCGCTAAGATCCTTTAATCCGCTACCGGTCAACAGTATGACATTATCCGAATTTGCAGCTATTTTACCCGCTTGGGCAAAAGACAACATTCCTGCAAAAGCAGCAGCAGCAGCAGGTTCAGTAAATAATCCAGTATTTCTTGATAAAATTGCCGAAGCCTTTATTATTTCTTGATCAGATACTGTTATAGTTTCTCCTCTGTATTTTTGAATGTATTGTTCAGTCATGAAAAAATTTCTGGGAATATCCACTGAAATGGAATCAGCAATTGTTGTGCTTTGAACAACATCAAACTCATCCTTATTAATATTCCTAACAATATTATCACTTTTATTGGACTGTACGCAAACTATCACTGGCATTGAATTAATGATATTTAACTCCAATAATTCTTCAAAACCCTTATAAACTGCCGAAATAATTACTCCATCACCAACCGGCACAAAAACTTTATCTGGAATCTTATGTTTTAGTTGATCGAACAACTCAAAGGATATGGTTTTCTTCCCTTCAATGGTAGTAGGGTTATAAGCAGTATTTCGATTATACCATCCAAACTCTTGTGTAGCACTAACACTTAAATCGAATGCATCATCATAGGTTCCTTTAACAGGAATTATTTTAGCACCATACATCATTATCTGGGTAAGCTTTGCCAAGGGCGCAGTTTCAGGAACAACAATTATCGCATTTTGATTTTGTGATGCACAAATGCCAGCAAGTGAAGAACCTGCATTACCGGTGGAAGCAGCTATTATGGTATCAATATCATTTTCTTTTGCGTAAGCAGAAACGACTGATGAAGCTCTATCCTTAAATGAGTACGTGGGATTCTGTGAATCATCTTTTAAACACACATTGTAGGGCAATTTCATGCCGTCTAGGCAATCAATATTATATAATGGTGTATTTCCTATTTTTAATTTTGGAAGACTGTTTACATTATCAATTGGCAATAGTTCGATAAATCCTGAATTCTTCAATTCATCAAATGAATCACCTGATTTAATAAGCTCATTATAATTATAGACTACTTTTAATACTCCCTTGGGTGGCTTATCTATTGAGTTATGTCTATCACAATCATTACACAAGTAAACAACCCGTTGAGGTTTATATACTTTACCACAATTAACACACTCAAAATGATAATTATAACTCTTCATGTAATACTACGTTAATCTGCTATATATATTCCTTTATAACTCCCGTTCTTTCGTTAAACTCCATTATTTTCTCATCCCATTCATCAACTTTTGCATAACGTGATTTCCAATAGTTTTCATCGTACCATTGAGCATTTAGTTCTTCTACTGTTTTACCCTGTTGTTCAATCCAAGTAAAATACTTAAGGTTATGCATCCGTTTTTTCTCGTAATAATTCATTTCTATCATATGATCAATGCCCAAACCAAGGATATCCGAATCAAAACTAATAGCAGCATCAGTTGAGGTAAAATCACCTATTAGGCTTACCTCTTCTGCCAACCGTGACTGATACATTTCCATTGAATCTGTTGCAACCGAAAATACCATATCATCTTCATTCATTTCATAATATTTTGCCATTTTTATGGCTCCCATAATATTTGCAATGGATGAAATACCAAATAGATTCAGATTATCAACAAGAACAGAATCAATTTTTAGTTCACTTTTAAGGAACTCTTTCCCCTTCTCTGTATTAAATAATCTCATAATTCTAATATTGGGATTATCATCGATACCGGCAACCATGTCCATATTTCTAATGTTATGAATCCAAGGAACATGCTTATCGCCAATGCCTTCAATACGATGTTCTCCAAATCCATTTTCCAATAATGTAGGGCATTGCAAGGCTTCACCTGCACATACTTTGATATTTGGGTAAACTTCACGCAGATAATCGGCACTTCCCAATGTACCAGCAGAACCCTGAGTTAAAAACATTGCAGAAAATCTGCTATTATCATCTTTAATATTATTAAAAACTTCTTCCATTGCTGAGCCTGTAACAGCATAGTGCCATAGGGGGTTCCCAATTTCTTCAAACTGATTTAAGTTTACAATTTTATTACCACGCTCAGCTTTTAACTCCTTTACTTTATCATAAATCTCTTTAACATTACTTTCTGTACCCGGAGTTGCAAATACCTCAGCACCAACCTTATGCAACCAATCAAATCTTTCCTTTGACATACCTTCCGGAAGTACTGCAATTGATTCACAACCAAGCAAATACGAATCATAAGCGCCGCCTCTGCAATAATTGCCTGTTGAAGGCCATAGCGCTTTCTGACTTGTTGGATCAAACCTACCTGTTACAAGTTTCTCAACCAACGGTCCGAATGTGGCACCAACTTTATGCGCACCTGTTGGAAAATATTTTCCAATTAGTATTATAATTCGTGCTTTAACACCAGTTAATTCAGTTGGCAGTTCAATGTAGTTTACATCCCCAAATCCACCACCGGTTTTTACAGGTTCGTTTTTCCAGTTAATCCTAAATAAATTTAATGAGTTTAAATCCCATAGTCCAATATTTTTCAAAGAATCTACAATCTTTCCAGGAATTAATTCCGGATTTTGCATCTGCTTATAAGTGGGCAATATTATATGGCGTTCCTTACATCTCTTTATCGTATTTTCTAATACCTTGTCTTTATTCATCATCCTACTTTACTTTTATCAAGATGAAGCACTTAGCTTCTCTATTATTTCTTTTCCAACTAATTAATTCATAAACCATAAAAACTCACAGCACCTTGCATTATTGTTTTCAAATATGCAACATATACCAAGTCCAGTTCAAAATTAACCTTTTCTCCAATTTCAGTATTCTTTATTTCAAAACTGCTTTTTTCCAACTCTATCAAAACACCATCAAACTCTATGTAAATTGAGTTGTTTACATTGAAATATGCAATTTGTTTCCCATTGAAAAAAGAGTGTAATTTTAGATTGTCGCCTGTGGTATCCAAATAGTAACCATCCTTGTTTTTATTGAATTCTGATTGATTTAAATACAAATGTGGTTTTTCTATATAAGGTGCTCCAGATGTGGGACAAAAAGTTACACAATTACCACATTCATTACACCAGTCAGCAATATGAAGTATCTGGTGATTCTGTTCAATTTTAAATCTGGTACTATCAGCAACATTAATTTTACCATCAGCAACTACTATTTTTGGTAGTTTATACTTAACAGGTTTTGTTTCAAACGAATGAAATGCAAGGTTTGGACAAACGGATACACAAATATTACATATTTCATCACATAGCAAACACCTTGAAGCTTCTGCAATAGCCTCTTCTTTTGATAATGTTGTACTAACTAAGTTAAAATTGTGTCTATCATTGAGCTCTGTTTCATGGACTTTTTGTGGTGACACTCTGAAAGACTTATTTATCATTAATATCTTGAAGTCTCCCGGTAATCTACTTATCAAACTAGTTTTATTGTTACCAATACCAGCTTTAACTAATATCTCCTGAGCAGCCTTCCTGCCATCACCAATAGCATTTATTGCAGTTGAAGCTCCCCTTAAAGCATCGCCACCAATAAACACATTAGGCAATTGCGTTTGATAAGACCCTGTTTTTGTTTTTAGTAATTTCTTATCAATAAAATCAATAGCCAAATCTTGACCAATTGCCGGAATTATGGTTTCTGCTGTCAATTCAAAATCACTTTCTGAGATCTCCACAGGACTCCGCCTTCCTGATAGGTCCTTTTCACCAAGCTTCACCTTTCTGCACAAAAGCGATTTTACTTTTCCATTTTCGGAAATAATCGACACAGGAGATGCCAACTCGATAATTTCAATCCCTTCATCTAATACGGCCTTAATTTCACCCGTGTCAGCTGGCATTTGTTTAATCGTTCTTCGATAAACAATTGTAACCTTCCCTGTAACACCAATACATCTGAAAGCTGTTCGTGCAGCGTCCATGGCAGTATTTCCACCACCAATTACAATTACATTATTTCCAATATCTAAGGGTTTATGCTTTTTAACACTAAACAAAAAATCAAGTGGGTCGACTACACCAACTGAATCAATGTCTTCTATTAACAATGTTTTAGATATTTGCGCTCCGGTCCCTATATATACAAAGTCATTTTCATTCTTAATAATATTAAAAGCATCAGAATCAATTTTTGAAGAATTACTAATATTCACTCCTAAAGCAATTATATCTTGCAAATCAAAATTAAATGCATCGTCAGTTAATCGAAATGAAGGTATTGCATCTGATACCATACCTCCCGGAGTTGGCTTAGATTCATAAACTGTGACATTAATTCCTGCCAAAGCCAAAAAATATGCACATGAAAGACCAGATGGACCGGCACCAATAATAGCTGCTGTTTTATTTATGTCCTTAGCATGTTGTCCTACATTCCTAGAATTAGAGTTCTCAGCAACAAACCTCTTAATTTCTTTTATCAATACAGGGCTGTCGTAATTAATTCTGGTACATTTTGTTTGACATAGATGATCACAAACCATACCCGTGGTGTGGGGAAATGGATTTGTTTGAAGAATAACCTGATAAGCCTTTTCAAAATCACCTTTGGATGTAAAATACATATAATCCGGAATTCCCTGATTAGTTGGGCAAGTATCTACACATGGAGCTGATATACAATCAAGTTTTGTAAGCCTTTTATTGGTTTTAATACTTATATCTCTAAGATAATTTCTCTTATAAGCCGGGTTTGTTTGAACTTCAACGGCATAGTTTTGAAGGTTAAGTAAATTGTTTGACTTATACCTTACCAGATTACTTTCTGTTTTAAGTTCTTCAACATATTGGAATAGTCTGGCATAACCGCCGGGTTTTAAAAGATCAGTACAAACTGTAACTGGAGCAAGTCCACAACTAACTATATTGGCTATATTTGTTGCATCTGCTCCGCCTGAAAATGAAATATCCAGCAATCCTTTAAAATGTGTTTGTAATTTGGAGGCAAGATTGATTGAAATAGGGTGCAATGCCCTACCACTCATATACATCATTTTCTCATCTGTAGAAAAAACTTCTTTATTGTTATTGCTCTCCAGAGTGTTTGTAAGTTTAACTCCAAAATGAAGCCCTAGTTCATCAGCTTTACCAGAAAGGTTATTAATAATATCAATGGCATCATTGAACTTAAGATCATGCTCAAAAGCAATATCAGGAACTTTCGTCTCAAAACCTGAATTATCTAATATACTATGAAGCTTTTCATTACCCAGAAGAGTTGGGTTTAGTTTAATACTTGTGTGTAGATTTTTTTCAACAAGCAAATACTCACCAATTTTCTCAATTTCATGAGATGGACAACCATGCATTGTTGATAAAGTAATATTATCTGAAATTGTATTGGGTATTCCCAGATTTAGTACGTTTGGATAAATATTATAGATGCTTTCAATTTTAGATGATAATTCAACAGATGCATCTTTCATTTTCTTCAAAAACCATTGAACATTGTTTTTCAATATTCCTTCGTAGTTATATCCAACACTCATGTTAAATATTACTCCAGGTCCATTTTCATTTGTCCATCCAAACTTATCTCTCAGAATATGAATGATTATCCAGGCATTTAGATATTGATCAAAGGATTGTTTAATTTTTAATTCTTGCGACCATTCACAATTATATCCTTCATCCTGCATATCAATGCAAGGTTTACTTACTTCAAGTTCATCTAATGTTTGAATCGTTTTAAGCTCAATAAACCTGGCTCCTGTAAGCCACGACACAACTATGTTCTGGGCCAATTGTGTTTGTGGACCAGCAGCCACACCCAAAGGTGATTCCAACATACTGTCAAACCTCATCATTTGTAACTGACGATTGTCTTCAGGATTAAAAACAAGCTCTTTGGGTATACCAAAAACAAAATCACTTTTGTCAAGCTGACTTATAATTATGCTTAGTAATTCAGGCAATGATAGAATTGAGAAACGATCCGTCATAATTTGATATTTGTCGAACTAACAAATTTACTTAAAAGAAGCTTTGATTTAAGATTTAATCTAATTTTGATTACGAATTGGTTGTATAGTATGAAACATAGTTTTTCAACAGTTATATTAGCAGCAGGAAACTCATCACGAATAGGAATCCCAAAGCTTTCCTTGCGAGATAAAAGCAATAATTCTTTTATTGAGAAAATTGTATACCAATACTTTGATTTCGGATGTGAAAAAATTGCGATTGTTCTAAACAAATCAGGGTATGAGTTTATAACAAATTACAAAATTAATTTCCCTAAAAACACCAAATTAATTCACAACAACGAACCTGAACTAGGTAGATTTAGATCTATTAAGCTAGGGTTACAAGCCATAAGATCCCAGTATTGTTTTATCCACAATATTGACAATCCAAATGCGAAAAGTGAAATATTAACAAAACTATCCGAAAATATTAAAGAGTTTGATTGGGTTAAGCCCACTCATTATGGAAAAGGAGGCCACCCAGTTTTAATCTCAAAACGCATTATTAGCAATATAATTAGTAGCACAAAAAATGATATTGTTCTACGTGATTTTTTAGCAGATTATAAAGTAAAAAAGTTAGAGATTAATGATAGTTCAATACTACAAAACATTAATACGGCTAGTGACTATCAACAATATTTTAAGTCAAATAACCAAAAATTAAACAAATAGTAATGAATATCTGGAATTTCATACTCAAGAAATTAAAATCGAACATCAACATCTACCTAATGGTAGTAACCGAATCAACAGGAAGCAGTCCTGGTAAACAAGGATTTAAAATGGCGGTTTGTAGCGATAATACAATGTTTGGATCCATTGGTGGTGGAGTTATGGAATTTAATCTGGTGGAAGAATGCAAAATGATGCTTTCAGAAAACAAAAAAGAATATCGCAGTATTGAACAGGTGCATAACGGTGACAAAGAAGGTGGTTCAGGAATGATGTGTTCGGGTAAGCAAACCATTGTAGCATTTCCTGTACTACCATCAGAGATTTCTACAATTGAAAAAATATCAGATTCCATATTACAAAATAGGCAACGGGTTATTGAGATATCTCGAAACAGATTTTGTTTTTCTTCAGATAATCTTCAAAATACAGAACAGTATTCTTATGAAGCATATGACGATCAATGGAAATATCTGGAAATTATTGGAATACAAAAAACAGTAAACATTATTGGAGCAGGACATGTTGGATATTCAGTATCGCGCATATTCTCACAATTGGGATTTAACGTAGTGATGTTTGATAACAGACCTGATCTTGAAATGTTACAAAACAATCCATTTGCAAATTACAAGCATATTATCAATTATAATGATATAGATAATCTAATAGAAGAAGGAAAAAATAGTTTTGTTATAATAATGACAAATAATCACCAACATGATGTTGATGTACTTGAAAAAGTATTAGGCAAAAGGTTGGGGTATATTGGCTTAATGGGTAGCAAAGCAAAGGTTGCCAAATTCAGAACCATTTTGATCAATAAAGGGTTTACTGAGGATGAACTAAATAAAGTTCATGCTCCGATTGGAATTGACATAGCAAGCATAACTCCTGATGAAATTGCCATAAGCATTGCAGCAGAAGTGATAAAGGTTAAAAATTCAAATTAGTACAAATATGAAAACAATAGGATTAATTGGTGGAATGAGCTGGGAATCTTCGGCAGTTTATTATAATCTCATAAACAAAAAAGTAAAGAAAAAACTCGGTGGTTTTCATTCATGTAAAAATATAATGACAACTGTTGATTTTGCAGAAATAGAAAAACTTCAACATGAAGATAGATGGGAAGACTTAGATGAAATGATGGCTGATTGTGCCAAGCAGCTTGAAATTGCAGGAGCTGACTTTGTGATTCTATGCACAAACACTATGCACTTATGTACACACGCAATTCTTAGCAGAATATCAATACCATTTTTACATATTGCTGAAGCAACCGGTATGGAAATAGAATCATTAGGATTAAAAAAAGTTGCTTTGCTTGGTACTAAATTCACAATGGAAAAAGATTTTTACAAAAAGTACATATTTGACATATTTGGTATTGAAGTTATTATTCCGAATGAATTTGAAAGAGGACAGGTTCATAATATAATTTATGGAAAACTTGTTCAAGGAATTATTGATACTGAATCGAGGGAAATTTATCAAAAGATTATAAAAAATCTTGAGAATAATGGAGCAGAAGGAGTAATACTGGGATGTACAGAAATACCTTTACTTATTAGTAACTCAGATGTTGATATTCCAGTTTTTGACACAACAACAATTCATGCCCACAAAGCTGTAGAATGGGCTTTGGAAGAATAAACACACATAAAAATGAGTGAAAGTTTAATATTTGATAAACAATTTAACAATATTGATTTTAGAGAGTATGATTCTTCTGTGAAAGAATATGAAAACTGTGGTTTCAACAATTGCAACTTTTATGGTACAACATTGTCGGATATAATATTTCTGGATTGTAGTTTTGATAACTGTGATCTTAGTATGTCGAAACTTTCAAACACTGCTTTTAGGAATATCGAATTTTCAAACTGCAAGTTATTAGGTCTACATTTTGAAGATTGTAATACATTTTTGTTATCCATGAATTTCAATAATTGCCAGCTCAATTTATCATGCTTCTTCGAGTTAAATTTATCTAAATCAATATTTAATAACTGTAAAATTCATGAGGTTGATTTTACTGCTGCTAAAATCAGAGGTGCAAAAATCCATCAATGTGATTTTCAGGGTTCAGTTTTTTACAATACAAATATTGAGAAAGTAAATTTTAGAACATCTGAAAACTACAGGATCGATCCTGAAACTAATCGAATTGCCGGATCTAAGCATTCTGCAATTGGAGCATTGGGGCTATTGTACAAATACGATATTTTAGTTGAATAAATTTTATACTTTTATCCACCTTTGAAATCAGCTAATATATTCTCACAATAATCAAATAAAATGAAAAAAGTTAAGATCTTATTGAGCATAACAATAATTCTTTTTACCAGCTACAATATATATTCTCAAGCATTAACTTCCATTCAAATCGATTCCATTGTCAAGTTGGCAATGGAAAGTAATCAGCATGCAGGACTTGCAGTAGCTGTTGTTAAAGATGGAGAAGTAGTGCACTCAAAAGGCTATGGACTGGCATCACTTAAAAGTGGCATAAAAGTAGATAATCATACTAGGTTTTCCATCGCCTCAAATAGTAAAGCGTTTACATCTGCTGCATTGGCTATACTTGTTGATGAAGGAATCATTGATTGGAACGATAAAGTTGTTGACCATATTCCTGAATTTAAAATGTATGATAACTATGTTACTTCAAATTTTACAATAATTGATTTATTAACCCACCGGAGCGGACTTGATTTAGGTGCTGGCGATTTGATGTGGATTCCAGATGGAAATAATTTTACTGTTAATGATGTAATTACAAGTTTTCAATATCAAAAACCCATTTCGGATTTTAGAACCAAATATGATTATGATAATTTACTGTACATTGTTGCTGGTGAAATAATTGCCAGAAAAAGTGGAATGTCGTGGAGTGAATTTATTGAAACCCGCATAATGAAACCATTAAAAATGGATGAATCTGCAGGAACTCTTCAAAGACTAAATTCAATAGAAAACACTGCCAAACCACATTCTTATGTTGATGGAGAATTTGTTCAAGTTCACGAATTTGATGCTACCATGGCCGCAGCTGCTGCCGGAATTTATTCAAGTGTTGATGATCTAAGTAGGTGGATGATAATGCAGTTAAATGATGGTGCCTTAACAGATTCTACGAATCTTATATCAAAAAAAAATCACTCAAAAATGTGGAAACCTTATACAAACAGAGGATTTACAACAGTAGGGACTCCTCCATACAACACGCATTTTTATGGATATGGATTAGGTTGGGGGATAAGAGATGTTGCAGGGTACATAAAACTAAGCCACACAGGAGGAATGCCGGGAATGCTTTCGCAAACTATTTTGATCCCTCAATTAAAGATGGGAGTTGTAGTACTTACAAATGCTGACCCTGGTGGATATAGCTTTATATCTATACCTAATTTAATTGTTGATTCATACATTAGTGTTGATAGCGTTGATTGGATTGGCAGAATGACAAGTGCCATAGCCAATAGAGAAAGTGAAGGTGATAGCGTTGTAACACAGGTTTGGGAAACTGTTAAAAAAGCCAAAACTAAACATCTTAATTTCGATAACTATATAGGAACCTTTAGTGATGATTGGTTTGGTGATATGATAATATGGAAAGATGGCAAAGACCTTTGGATTAAATCTGAGAGATCGCCTAAACTAAAAGGAAAAATGTCGTATTATCAAGCTAACACTTTTGCCATAAGATGGGATTATCGTGATATGGAATGTGATGCATTTGCAAGCTTTACACTTGATAAAGAAGGCAAAGCAGTGAGCTTCACAATGGAAGGGATTTCGCCAAATATTGACTTCAGTTTTGATTTTCAGCATCTAAATCTTATACGAAAGAATTAATAATGATTTCCTATAAAACTAAAAAATACTACTATGAGAATAACTGCAAATTCACCCGAAGAATACATTAGCAAACTACCAGATGACAGGAAAGAAGCCATTACTAAACTCAGAGAAATAATTAATAAAAACATACCTGATGGTTTTGAAGAGCAGATGAATTATGGTATGATTGGATGGGTTATCCCACATTCGCTGTATCCAAATGGTTATCATACCGACTCAAAACAACCATTACCATTTATGAATATTGCATCACAAAAAAATCATATTGCTGTATATCATTCGGGCGTTTACTCTGATAAAGAACTTAATAACTGGTTTGTTAATGAGTTTAAAGAGATTAGCAAACGTAAGTTAGATATGGGTAAAAGTTGTATAAGATTTAAAAATCCTGAACACATTACATATGATCTAATTGGTGAACTTTCAAGCAAATTGAGCGCACAGGAATGGATAAATATGTATGAAACATCATACCGAAAAAAGAAGTAAAATAATTTAAAACCAAATCAATTATGAAATTAGCAAAAAGCCGACTTAGTATTAAATTAATTACATTAACAGTATTAACCGTTATTCTTTTTGTTGGATGCGAAAAAGAAGAATCAACAAATGAACAATTGATTCCTGAAGCGGCATTTTCAGCAGACAATACAATTATTAATCAGGGTGAAATTGTTAAGTTTACAGATCAATCGACAAACAATCCTACCTCATGGGAATGGAACTTTGGAGATGGCTTAGAATTTTCCAATGAACAAAATCCAGAACATGTTTACGCAACTGCTGGTATATTTACTGTATCACTAAAAGCAACTAATGAAAATGGACATTCTAGTGAAATGAAAAGTGACTATATTACTGTAAATTTGGTTGATAATACTGTTACAGATATTGATAGCAATGTATATCAAACTGTTGCAATTGGCACTCAAATATGGATGGCAGAAAACCTAAAAGTAACCCATATGCCTGATGGATCAGATATAGAATACATTAGTGAAGATTATCAATGGAGCCTTCTTGAAAACAATAACACCGACAAAGCATATGGCTATTACAACAATAATACTAGCGGAGAAGCTGATATTTACGGAGCAGTTTACACATGGGCTGCTGCAATGAACGGTGGTAATTCAAGTGAACAGAACCCAAGTGGAGTACAGGGAATCTGTCCTGATGGATGGCATATTCCAAGTAGTGAGGAATGGTTCACAATGATTAATTATCTGGGCGGGAAAAATGTTGCCGGAGGAAAGTTAAAAGAACCTGGCACAGCACATTGGACCCTCAATGAGGGGGCTACAAACGAAAGTGGTTTTACAGCACTACCTGGAGGTTACCGAAATGCAAATGGTTCATATTATACCATTAATAGTTTTGGATATTGGTGGTCAGCATCAGAAGAATATGATGTTAATGGATGGTCGTTTACCATGAATCATATGAACTCTGAAATTGATAGTGAAGGTCAGTTTAAATCAAGTGGAATGAGTATTAGATGTGTTAAAGATTAATAAAAACGTGCATAAGTATAAATTGCAAAATCGCCAACAGTTTAAAAACCGTAACTAGCTGTATATCTAACCTTTAATTTACATTTATTAAAAAGGCAACAAGGTAATTAACAAAATCCTTATTTTATTTGTATCTTTAGATCCTGCAAATTAGCAATTTGCACCTGTGATAACAAACTAAAATTTGTCCAATAGGGTTTCAATGCAAGCAAAGTATAAACAGATTTCCTTGTTGATATGGCAAATATCTATATGATTACTAGGATTATGAAGTCGACTAAACATAGAAACTAATTAGACCTTTCCTAAACTAATCACTATAATAAAATCTTCCAAAATGGAAAATAGTGACTTTAAAATACTTATTGTTGATGATCATGCTAGCAACATCCAAGTTCTTATTGGTGTACTTTCAGAGCAAGGTTATAGACTTAAGTATGCTGAAAATGGAACTGAAGCGGTGAAACTGGTTAAATCAGAAGACTTTGATCTAATTTTACTCGACATCATGATGCCAATAATGGATGGTTATGAGGTTTGTCGTATTATCCAAGAAGACGAAAAAAGAAAAGACATACCAATAATATTTATTACGGTGAGAGCCGACATTGAGAGTATTAAAAAGGCTTTTAGAGTTGGTGGTTTAGATTATATAAATAAACCCTTTAATATAGATGAATTATTGGCAAGAGTAAAAACACACCTTGACTTAAAAACCAGTAAAGATCATCTTAAAAAAGTAAATGAATGGCTTGAAATGAAAGTAGCCGAAAGAACTAAAGAACTAAAAAATGCCAATGAAAAATTACTTGAACTTGATAATGCAAAAACACAATTTCTAAAACTAATCAGTCACGAGATTAGAACTCCCTTGAATGGAATACTTGGAGGACTTTCACTAATAAGAGAAATGGGATTTACAGAAGAGTCTATTACCTTTCTGGATATGTTAGATGCATCTGCCAAAAGACTTGAGCAATTCTCATATAATGCTCTGGACATATGCAACTTAAACACAATGAGCGAATCTGCCATTAATCTTAAAAAAGTAAATGTCTTTGATTTTATATATGAAGTTTTGGAATATTTGCAAGGTGCCTTAAAAGAAAAGGACATACAGGTTTCATTTCTGAAATCAAATGAAGGAGTAAAAGTAAATATTGATAAATCATATTTTTTTAAATGCTTACTGAATATATTTGACAATGCAATAAAATACTCTCCAAAGCATAGTACAATAACTGTTGATATTATCTCTTCTGATTCAAACCTTTTAATAATAATTAAAGATCAAGGCATTGGTTTTCATGAAAAGTTCGATATAAACGATATTCAGCCTTTCGACTTGATTGAACATTTTGACCAAAGCGTAGGATTAGGATTATATTTGTCAAAAATAATAGTAGTTGCTCATGGGGGTACAATTGAAAACGGAAATAACAATGCTGAAGGTGCATTTATAAAAATTTCCATACCCAATTAAAATGAATTTACATCTAATACCTATAATGAAATTACCTTTATAATCAATTGACAAGACCAACAACAAAGATGAATCATACCATAACAATTAGCACAAACAAAAGAGAAGGACTTTATGATATTACCCATGAAGTTGAAAACGTAGTTGCAAAATCAAAAGTAAATAACGGGCTAGTAAACGTATATGTTCAGGGAGCTACAGCTGCAATTATGATTCAAGAGAACTGGGATGATTCGGTACAATTAGATGTTGTTGATTTTCTAAAAAAGATAATTCCAAAGGGTGTATGGTTACATGATGCACAGGATGGCAATGGAGACTCTCACATTAAAGCGGGACTAATTGGTCCATCCGAAACCATTCCAATAATTAATGGTAATATGGGTCTTTCAACATGGCAGAATATTTTTTTATGCGAATTTGATGGACCCAGAAACACTAGGAATATTGCAATATCAATAATAAGTTGTTGATACTTTAGATTTTGAAAAAACAATATGTGCTTTCAAATAAAAAGCCTGCGCAACTTTTGCTTCGCAGGCTTCATATTTTGTTATGATGACTAGCTAATAAACTAGCCTTGTTTATAAACTATTGCAATAACAGTAACATCATCACCACCCATATTAATGGTCATTCCATAAGGACGATCTTTGGGCATCTCAATTTGAGCTTTTCCTGCTTTTCCTGTAAGTTGTTGCCAAATTGTTACAGCCTGATGAACACCTGTTGCTCCGGTTGGATGGCCCCATCCTATTAGTCCACCGGTAGTATTCATTGGCATGGCTCCACCGCGTGCAGTATTACCGGCTGCCACATAATCACAACCTTCACCATTTTTAGCAAGGCCAAGAGCTTCAGTTGCCAATACTCCAGCAATTGAAAAACAATCGTGAGTTTCAATGGTTCCGATTTGATCAATTGTAACGCCTGCATCGGCCATAGCCTGATGTGCAGCTTTTTTAATGGTTTCAACTTCAGTTAAGTCTGTTGGGAAATTTGTAATATTTCTTATAACCTGAGCAAACCCAACAACTTCAACAGCATTTTTTTTATCAACACCTATTTTCTTCAAACCATCTTCAGAACATATGGCGATTGCTGATGCACCATCACTAACTTTTGAACAATCAAGTACACTTAGGTTATCAACAAATGCTGCTCCATTTGGTTTAAGTTTATCATAAAGAGCACTTAAGTTTGGTACTTTATTTTGGTGTTCCTGAGCAGTTTCATCAAGACGTGCATTTTCCATGGCATTTATGAACCATTGTTTCATTCCTGCACGGGCTCTGTCGTATCCTACTTTTTCGTAGTATGCTCCTGCTCTGTCGCTAAACTGACCTGGGAAGAAATATGCATGTCCATTTTTTCGGTTCTTATACCAACCTGCACCAGCGAGAATATCAGCACCATAAATAGCTTTTACAGTATTCTGAACCTCAACACCAAGTGCAAGTACTACCTCACCTGTTTCAGCTAGTACTGATTTTATTCCACTCATAAGGGCAAGTCCACCTGAACCACAAGCACCTTCTACACTAATTGCTGGCTTCCATTGTAACTTTTCATCAATAGTTGGCATAAACCCAGGTAAATTCGCCTGCTTATTAAACCGAGCAGCCATAAAATTACCAATTACTCCTTCATCAACATTTTCGGCACCGCCAATTTGTGCAAGAGTTCCTTTTCCTGCTTCTTCAATGTAATGCTCCAAACCCGGACGAGGTTTCTTAGGATGAAATTCACTACGTCCTGTTCCCATCGAAACGGTATTATAACCGCCTGTCATATATACTTTTCTTCTCATTTTTCCAGATTTAAGATTATTCAAAAAAGTTATTTACCGGTCCATATGCATGGAAGAACCCTGTTAGCATTACTGTATTTACATGATCTATCTCATCAGCTACAGCATCAGCCACAAGTTTTTCACCTATAGCTTTGGAACGGCGTCCATAATTTACTGCCGTTACAGAACCCAATGCATCGGATGATTTTAGATCATTAAAGAAAGCTGTAAGAATATCATCTTTCTTCTTGTTTCTAACGATAGATTTCCAAGCAACAACCGAATCAGGAAGGTCACCTAATATCTCATCACACTCATCCTTAAATTGATCAATATCCACATAAGTCTGTTTATGAATATCCCAAATTGAAGTAACACGACTTCCTTTATATTTTAAAAACCCGTCTTTCTGAGCTCCACTTGATTTTTGTCCACCTTTAACTCCCTGCAACATCATCTTGTCGAGCAAGTCACTATGAAGTTCTTCATCATCAACAAATGGATTCATAACTCCAAGTATAAACTGTACAACATCAATTCCTACATAATCGATGAGTTGAAAAATACCCATCGGACGTACAAGATAGTCCTGTGTAATCTTGTTTATCATATATATGGCTTTGTACAATGGCATATCCTTTTCACTGGCTAAAGTTTCAGCTTCTTTCATACCATGAAGGGCATCACGCATAAAATGACCATTTCCAATAAACCCGGCAAAATCATTTGATGGTACAATTATCTTTCTAAGTTTCTTGGCATACTTATGAGCAAACTCAATAACATCTTCAGTTGTTTTGTCTGTTTTAATTAACTCAACTAACCGTTGCACAGCAGGCGGGTTATAAAAATGGAAACCAATAACTCTTCCCTCCAAATTAGCCTCCTTTTCAATAAGGCCTATTGGTACAGAAGATGTATTTGTAAAATACCATGGACTATTTCCATTATTCGTATCAATATCTGTTAATAGTTTAACCTTTAAAGCTCTATTCTCACTAACTGCTTCAAAGATTAAGTTTGAACTATATGCAGCTGACATAGTGGTAACAGGTCGAACCACATTAAGCACATCAAAAATGTACTCATCTATAATTTCATAATTTTCAACTAGGTCATCACGATCAGCATATACTTTTCTTAACCAAACAGTTTTCTTTTCAGCAACTTTGCGAACCTGGTCACGTAGATATTTCATTAATCCCGATAAGCCCTCTGGAGAAACATCAATGGCATTTAACACGAATGATTTCCCTTTGTTTTCAGGCAATAGACTTAGATCGGCCATTTCAACAGCCGTGAGCAGAAGTATCCCACTACCCATTTTTCCAGCTGCACCAAGTACCGATACATTTTGTAATCTTTCTTCGTAGGTCATATTTAAACGATTTTATTCATTTGTAACTTTATAAAGTCCCAAATTTACGAAAAATAGGATAATTATTATTGAGATTGTTTCAAAATTATCAGTTAATTATACTTTGAAAGGATCAATATTCGGACTAGTACTAGAGATGGTTTAAAGATTAGTTCGATTGTAATAATCTAAGTTAATCTCATCAATTTGACAGATAATTTGTTATACTATTAGCCTCACTATCATACCCCTCTCTTCTGAAAATATCACGCAAAATTCTCAATTCACCTAAACTTAAAGAACCGATTCCGTTATGGGTTGCCTTTGAGAGTAGTTCACTTTCGGTTATACCTCCACCTGATAAGAGAGATAATATTAAGTAAATCACAATAAAAATAATTACGAATACGCCAATAAACATTCCCGTAATAAAAGTTATAACAGATGTGATACCATAATAAATAACTCTAAGAATCCCTTTCCATTTGTAAGTAAGTATATATGAAAGAAATGATAAAAAAAGGAAAATAATTAGTAAAACAGCCAGAGACCACATATACCAGCTTATCCAATTGTTATCCTCGGGTAACCAAAATATCTTTTTTATAAATATTGTTTGAAACACTTCTTCCCTCCAAAACATAAATACAAATGAAAATAAAACACCAAACAAGCCTGTATAATATGGTAAACTGCTATACACTTCCGAATAATCATCATCAAGTATATCATCAAATTTACGACATAGAGCTAGTAGACCTAATGATATAAGATACATAATTACAATACCAGCCCAAAATTCCCATTTTCTCCAGTTAAGATATTTATTCAGAGAATCACGAATTGTATTTATGACCAAACCAAGATCCATATTTGAAACCCTCGAATTATCGATAATCCGGATAGCCTTTACGTAGTTGCTGCTAACATACCCAGTATCATTGTTATATTCAATTGCAACCCAGTTAAAGTATGACTTTATATCTTTCAATGTATCACCTAAGTAAACCTTACCGATTATTTTTGAATTCTTTTCTGTGTATTTCCTAACGTTTTGAACATTGCTTTTTACAACATAAACTCTTTTTTTTTCGTCGTGTCGTTTTAGATATGAACATGATGACATAGATGTAGCAAGAAAAGAAGTAATAAGCAATAATTGAATTATTAGTTTCATCTTTAGGGTATTATGGGATATCATCTTCAAAGTTAATATAATTATTTAACTATTAAACTCTTACAAACCAAAAAATCTGGTTAAGTACATAATATTATACAACCAATAAACTGCTATGATTGTCTATCTTTACGGCATCAAATTAAATATCAAAAAATGAGTAAAATAACAACATCAGTAATTACCATAACTATTATTAGTATTATAATTGGAGGCTTCCTGATCAATCATAATTCTCCGAATGAAAGGGAAAAATACGAACAAAACCTTCTTCAAAAAGCCCTTGAAATTAAACCACAAGTAGAGAAAATTGACAATGGGTTTAAATCACCAAATCAGCCAGATATGGCCGCATTTCAGGAATACACTATGACCGTAGATCCGGCAACTGGAGAGGTACCTACTGACCGACTAATATCTGCATATAAACATACTAGGAGCCTTCAAGATCAACCAAATCAAACACGAAGTACTAACTCACAATTAGACTGGGTAACTTCTGGTTCAGATATGGGAGGACGAACACGTGCTTTGATGTTTGACCCAAACGATCCTGAGAATAAAAAAGTATGGGCGGGGGGTGTAACAGGTGGATTGTGGTATAATGATGATATTACAAATACATCACAAGAATGGACACCTGTTGGTGACTTTTGGAGTAATATAGCCATTAGCTGCATTACTTACGATCCAAATAATACTCAAACTTTCTATGTTGGAACCGGTGAGGCTCAAACTGCAAGGATAATTTACCGTGCTTCTTCAGGTGTTGGAGCTGGTATTTTCATGACAGTTGACGGTGGTGAGACATGGGAATTAATGGAATCAACCGAAGACTTCGATTATATCACAGATATTATTGTTAAAGATGAAAATGGAACAAGTGTTATTTATGCTTGTGTTGCCTCAGGAACATATATGGGTGAAGATCACGAGAGTGAGCCAACTGATGGGGTTTACAGGTCGGATAACGGTGGAGATACATGGACACAGGTAATGCCTGAGATACCTGATTCACCAACTAACAAACCATATACTCCAGCAGATATTGAATTGGCTAGCAATGGAAGAATTTACGTTGGGACCATGGAAAACTTAGATCTTGACGGAGGTGCAACAATACTTTACTCTGACAACGGAATAGCTGGTAGCTGGACAATTTATGCGGATTATAACGACACTATTTCCACAGATTCATATTACGATATCCCAGCCAGAACAATTGTTGCCACTGCACCTTCCGATCCGAATACCGTGTATGCTCAATTTGCTGCAGGATATACAAGTGGATTTGTATATTACAGAGGCCGGTATATGGCAAAATCAAATGACGGAGGTGCATCATGGACAAAAGTACCTATACCTGATACAGACTGGTCTACTTTAGCATGGCATGCATTTGTGCTAAAGGTTGATCCAACAAATCCAAACACTGTTTATACAGGTGGGCTTGATTTATGGAAAACGATTAATGGTGGTAATTCTTGGAATCACATTTCAAACTGGGCATTAATGTACTATGGGGGAGGTGATGAATATGTACATGCTGATCAGCATAATATTCAGTTCCAACCAGGATCAAGTAATACAGCAATATTTAGTAGTGATGGAGGTGTATTCTTAACCACAACTGCAAACTACACATATCCTGTATTTATTGAAAGAAACAAAGGTTATAGTACTCTTCAATATTATACTTGTGCCCTTAAACCTTCCCTTGCATCAAAATATTATATTGGTGGTTTGCAAGATAATGGCACACTCTATCACAGGGGATCATCTCTTGATATTGGAGACATGATTGATGGTGGAGATGGTGCCTATTGCTTTTGGGATCAAGATCAAGCGAATATATTCATAACCTCTGTATATTATAATAGTTACACTTCTTGGAGTTCTGATTCCCAGGCCGACGATTTTGGTGGAAATACGGGCACTTTCATCAGTCCTGCCGACTATGATTACAAAGAAAATATACTTTACTCAAACGCTGTTGGTTTTTTTGGATCCAATAATAATAGATTACTAAGAGCCAAGAATATTCCTTTTAATGTTAGTACTGACTTAATTAACCTTGGAACCGGTATGTGGGTTCCATTTTCTCATGTTAAATATTCCAGTTATTCTCCTGATGGAACCTCTACATTATTTGTTGGCACCGAATCAGGTAGGTTATACAAGGTAACCAATGCACAATCAACGCCTGAAAGTATGGAAATAGGTAGTTCTGATTTTCCCACAGCAAATATATCTTGTGTGGCTATCGGAGAAAGTGAAGATAACCTATTGGTTACTTTTTCCAATTATGGAGTGTCCTCGGTATGGCTAACTATGGATGGTGGCGATACTTGGGTTGAAAAAGAAAATAATCTTCCTGACATTCCAATACGTTGGGCAATTTTCCATCCTGATAATAATGGACAGGCATTACTTGCAACTGAAATTGGAGTGTGGTCGACAAATATGCTAAACGAGGAAACTACAGAATGGGAAACCTCAGTTAATGGAATGGCGAATGTAAGAGTTGATATGCTAAAGGTTCGTGAATCAGACAATACCGTTTTGGCTGCTACACATGGTAGAGGATTATTTACTGCTGAATATTTATTGGATATTTATACTGATATTGAGGATACTAAAGTAGTTAATAATGCATTTAGTATTTATCCCAACCCTGCAGTTGATAAAATCACAATATCAACAAATTCAATAATTCCCAATCCTATTACCTTAAATATCACTGACCTTCAAGGCAAAGTGGTATATAATAATCAGATAATCAATCAATCGAATAAAATAAGTAAGTCTGTTGAACTGCCTAACCTTAGTAGTGGCACTTATATTGTAAATTTCAAATATAATGGAATCATTGAGAGTACTAAACTAGTTGTTAAGTAGTGGTATGTAAGGTATGAGATTTTATATATTTTTCTTCATTTTCAACTATAAAACAAAATAGCCAATTGTTTCTGGCCGTTGTAGGGTGTAGTTTTATTTCATTTTAATCAACAAACTCAATCCAATGTCAATTGCTGTTATCTTTTGTCTTGTTTCTAGGTCTTTATATTTCCATCCACTACTTAAAAGAGGATATTCAGCTTTATATTCAAGTGTAGGATTGCTATATGAATAACTAATGTTAAATAGCAAACCAAACCTTTTATTTATTGAATAGATATAATTAATCTCTGGTCTGACACAAAAACTCATGCCCTTACCGCTACTTATGTAATATATCCAGATCAAATTGTTGTTTGTAAAGAAATTATGTCCAACCGATGGCCTATTAGCAACGGTTAATCCACCCAACAGAGACATTGAAATTTGAGATCTGCCAATACCATAATTTAGTGTAGGGCCAACTAACATGTTTATATTTGTCCATCTACCAACATCAGTTATTAGATGAACATCTGGAGGAAGACCTATATTCATAAATGTTGTATCAATCAACTGATCTGCAGAATAAGAGTTTATAGATATTGCGACTTTTAGTCCAAGCAAATTATTTGATGTATACCCATAACTTCCATAAATACAAAAACCATTATTTGCGGCACCGTGTGAGTTGTCAGTACCTGAAACACTACCAAAACTACCATTAGGCATTGATACTCCTACTCCAATTGAAGCAAAAAAACTTTTATTTCCATTCCTATTGCTTTCTTCTTGAGAAAAGGAGACTTTACATACAAAAGATAATAATATTAAACAAAGTAATACTTTTCTCATTTTATTATTAATCTTTTCTTTAGTTTTCCAATGGGATTTTTTTTAATGTTGTGGTAAACCAAATTACACCCAACTAATAACTATCCTTCATCCAATTGTACGGTTGTCTTTTTATCCATTGTGCTCGTGTAAAATCAGGGAAATCCTGAACTTCACCATTATTTGCAATTGATAACTCAGATAGTGGTGTTATTGCACTCCATGCAGCTGCATCATAAGCATCGAGTGGTGGTGCAACATTGTTTTTTACGCTTTCAACAAATGCATTCAGCACAAAAAAGTCCATTCCTCCATGCCCTGCTCCAACTGCTCTGTCTTCATATTTTTTCCATAAAGGATGATCATATTTATTAAGCCATTTTGTGGCTTCATCCCATCTATGTGGGTCCGATTTACCTTCGATATAAATTCTGTTTCCATCAACTTCCCAAAGCCCTTTTGTGCCTTGAACCCTAAAACCGAGTGAATATGGTCGTGGTAAATTTGTATCGTGGGTTACAATAATCGTTTCACCATTGGCTGTTTCAATAGTAGTTGTAACAACATCACCTAATTTCCATTTAAGTTTAGCATTAGGATTATCCTCACCGGCTTCTTTAACTATATAATCATGCAATCCTCTTGCTTTGGTAGCATGAGATGTAAGTGACATAAACCTATTACCCCTATTTATATCTGCATAAGCAGCAATTGGTCCAATTCCATGTGTGGGATACAAATCAGCATTTCGCTTTAAGCTATGTAATGTGCGCCACTGTGCCTCACTTGTAGCTTTGGCGCCAAATAGAACTCCTCCTCCATAAGGCTGCAGTCCATTATTAAACTTAACTTCACGTAAATCATGCTGATAACCACAACGATAATGTAGTAATTCACCAAAAACATTCTGCTTAACCATATTGAGTATGGCCATAACATCACGACGGTAATTTACATTCTCAAGTATCATCATTTGAGTACCGGTTTGTTCGAAGGTATTTACTAAATCCCAGCATTCTTCAAGAGAAGTGGCTGCGCTAACCTCAACACCTGCATATTTTCCAGCTTTCATCGAATCAACAGTCATAGGAGTATGCCATAGCCATGGAGTAGAAATTATTACAGCATCAACATCCTTTTCTTCAAGTAAATTTCTATAATCATATTCACCATCAGCAAAAGCTTTAGCCTTTGGAAAACCTGCCTTAATTAGTATATCTTGTGAAATATCCAATCGTTTTTGGTCAATATCACATATGGCCGTAATTTCAACATCGTTACGTTGAACTGCATTATTAAGATGTAGTACTCCTCTTAATCCAAGTCCAATAAAACCAAGCCTTACTTTTGAATCTCTTTGCTTATTTCCAAAAGCAATATTTGGAGCAATTGCTAAGCCAACTCCTGCAACAGCTGCCGTTTTTAAAAAGTTTCTTCTATTATCTTTCATTAATAAACTTCTTTAAGGTTAGATTTCAAAAATAGCTAAATTTGCTATTCAGAAATAAAAATAAATTGCATATGAACTCATTATATCCATTGAAGTTTAAACCTATTTTTAAAGAAAAGATTTGGGGAGGCCAAAAAGTGAAGACTCAACTTGGTATGGACTTTGGTGACTTACCCAACTGTGGTGAAGTTTGGGTAGTATCTGGAGTTAAAAATAATGAATCCATTGTTGAAAATGGTTTTTTACAAGGCAACGAGCTAAATGAATTAGTTGAAGTTTATATGGGTGACCTTGTGGGTGAAAAGGTTTTTGACATATTTGGTAATGAATTTCCGCTACTTATAAAATTCATTGATGCAGTAGATTGGCTTTCAGTTCAGGTTCACCCCGATGATGCGTTGGCAAAAAAACGAAATATTGGTATGGGTAAAACTGAGATGTGGTACACATTAGGTGCTGATGATGGTACACAGTTAATAAGTGGCTTTAATAAAGGTGTTGATAAGGAAACATATCTTGAACATCTTAAAAATGGGAATCTAAATAAAATACTTAATTACGAAGATGTTAACAAAGGGGATGTATTTTATATGCCAGCGGGAAGAGTTCACGCAATAGGACCCGGAATGCTTTTGGCTGAAATTCAACAAACATCAGATACAACTTATCGTATGTTTGACTGGAATAGAGTTTCTGATAATGGAAAATCTCGTGAACTTCATACAGAGCAAGCTTTAGATGCCATTGATTTCACTCACCACAAATCATATAAAACTGATTATAAGTCAGATTTAAATTCCACAAATGAGGTTGTTAGTTGTGATAAGTTTATAACTAATATTGTAAATTTTGACCAAACTATTTACAAAGATCTTGAACCTCTCGACTCGTTTGTTATTTACATAGCCGTTGAAGGTGATACAATTTTAGTTTGGGATGATGGTGAAGAAAAAATTAACAAAGGAGAAGCAATAATTGTTCCAGCATATCTAAGTCAAATAAGTTTGGTTCCCAAAACTACTTCAAAACTACTTGAAGTTCATTTATAGAAATCATCCTCCATTTCTACCTAAACTCTAGTCCTGTTAATATAATTTTCAACACTAACTACCTGATTGATCTAGTTTTTACTCAACGAATATACAACCTTACTGGCCGAATTATTATCCATCTTTACCGAATAAATATATCTTTAACAATCCCGGGTATCTAGTATTAACTTTGGTAACAATTTTTTAAGAAATTAAAACCGGAGGTTATTATGAAAACAATTATCAAACTTTTATTTTCATTTGCATTTATTCTTCTAATCATTGGATGTCCAAAAGATGATAGTACTGATGTTGTGACTAAACCAAACTTAACTGTATATACTAACCCAACCGATCCATTACTATTAAAGGCTGAAACTTCCGATGGAAATACCATTTGTTACTACGGTAAAAAAGACAGAGAAACAGGAATTGCTGAAAGTCTTGATGCATATAGCGTATTAGAATTTGGTGAAACCGAAGAAACATTTGTTCAACTGGATGATTATGGTCGAACCGAACAAATATATACTCCATCTGGAGTTGTTTTTAATATTGAATGGGTTACCGATGATGAAATTCGCATTGAAGCCATCTCTCCAGATGGAGATATTCAAATAAGCATCCCATTTGATCTATCAGACGATCCATTTAAGAATAGTGAACCAAACCAACAAACAAGTTTTAATAGTATTCGAACAGAAAAGGAAACTCTAATCTCTGTACTACCACTTGTGGAGGATGTTCATCAACAAAAAGATATTGAAGGAACACAGGGAAATGTTTCATTTAATTTACAACAATGTGGTTACCAGGTTCTAAACGCAAGTATTACAATAAGGTTTAACCCCAACACTGTACTAAATGGACAATATGGCATAATGGAAAACATGGGTAATGGACAGTATAATATCAACACACCAGTTGCTTTCAATTACCCAAATGTAGACCTAAAGCCACTTTGTTCGAAGCTATTAAATTTACTTAACGTTGCATGTGCAGGACAATCGGGTTTGTCACTTATGGATAAAGCAGCAATATGCGGAAAAATATCAGCTGAGGCAACGGCAGTATTTCCAAACGCAGTTGCTGCAGGAGTTATAGCGGCTGCCTGTGGAACAGCCTTTACTGCTTCACAGATATATTGTTCATTTATACATGAGGATGCAGGTGGAGGAACAAGCATAGATTCTTGGTTTTGCGGTGAGCTGACCGAAGTATTTAATAACCCACCCATTGAATATCAAATGAAGGCATATATAAAAGTTCCGGGTGTTGCAAGTGTTCCCACTGATTGGTTGCCATATTCTTCAAATAGTTCAAATAGCTATACAGTAACTATCCCGCCAAAACTAAGAATAGCAAATTTTAAAACAGAACCTGCCGACCCAAAACCAAACGAAGGATACACATCTTCTGCAATAATATTATGTCCATCAACCGAAGGCACAGAAGTTAAGATAAGTATTGTTGGTACAGATGGTTATACTAACTCAAAAACAGAGACAATCGATGTAAATTCTACGATCATACTATATGTACCAGGTGCTGAAGCTGGTGTAAGAGATGTTATTACAATTAATTGTAAAGATGGACCGAAAAAGGAAATATCAATAGTTTTTTAATACAATTAAATGCAGCTTCAATAAAAAAAGCAGTGATGATTTCACTGCTTTTTTTATCCTTATATTTTGGTAAACCCTCAATATATTTCTTCATCAACACTAAAGTATCTATATCAATTAAAGAAATAAGTAAAGGCAATTGATCCACACAAAGTTTTAACCTTTTCGTCATCAGGGTTATAACTTGAGTCAGTTTTATCAGGTCGTGTATTTACCAAACCAATGCTTGTAATGGAACTAACCATTAGTTTTTTACTCTTAATCCCAATGTTTATTATTGCTCCCAAATCCATCCCTTTTACATACTTGGTATTCTTTTCAATTTCAGAAGGAACTGTTGAAACAAATTTTACGTTTGAAACATCGTGATCTTCATAAACCTTTGTCCATGTACCATGACTTTTAACACTTACGCTAAAATCAGGTTTTTCTTTTCCGTAAATACCATAAGCAAAATAGGCTCCGGGACCAACATATACATAATTATCTGTTCCTCCCATGGGAATGGCAAAATTAAATGATACCGGTATTTGCAAATACCCTAATACATTTTTGAAACTCCCATCTATTTTTGTTTCCTGCCCGGGGTACTGTTCGCTTAACGCCTTACTATAAGACTTTTCCAGATTTAAATTATCACCCTTGCCCATATAATATAAGCCTGTTTGTATACCAAACTTTTTAGCTATATGAAAATTCACTGTCATACCACCCATAAAACCAAGCAATACTCCACCTGTTGGTTGAGCATCCTTGTTTTTATAGTTATACCGCGCCGATGATATATTAAAACCAGCTGTAATCCCAAATTGAATGTTTGGGCTAAATTCACTATTTATACTTTGGTTCGATTCTTTCTTGGGATCATTTTTAGATGTACCAGATTCCTGCTTTACTTCAGATGGTTTATCTATAACTGGAGCTACAACCGGAACAACAGCAGGTTCTACAGTAGTACTATTCTCTTTTTTTTTGTAAACTTCCCTATGACCGTTTTCATATACTATCATAAATATATCGTCAATCTTAATATTGTATAACGGGCCATCCAAAAACTCATATTTCTTATATTTTATTACGTCCGGTGTTATCTCTATAACTTTAACTTCAATTTCACCCCCATCATTTTTATAAATGAAGTCTTGAGCTGATAATGAGGCAAAAAACAATACTGCTGATAATACAAAAACTAGTCTTTTCATGATAAATAATTTGAAGTTAGTATTACAAGCAAAAATACAATCGCAAATACTGAATTTCATGCAAAATATATAAACGGTAACTTCCAAACTTAAAATGGTATTTACGACGACAAATTCGGAGCTAATAATTATGCTAAGCAATTAACATGGCAGTTCTTATTAAAATAATCTTGTAATCTCAGATTATAATTTTAGGTCTGTTCAATAATTATTACATCATCTCAATCAGCTTGAGAAAACTTTCTTTTTTTCTTCTTGCCAAAGGTAACATTGAACCATCTTTCATAATAACTGAACCACCTTCAGTTTTATCATAATAATCGATAAATTTTAAGTTTATTAGGTGACTTTGATGAATTCTAAAGAATCCCAACCCATCCAAAATTACCTCGTAATCCTTCAAATTCTTTGACATTAAAATATTTCTTCCATCAACAAGAAAAAACTGAGTGTAACCCATATCTGATTCGCACCTAACAATATCATGGGTGCTAATAATGAATATTTTTTCTGCTGTCTTTAATACAAGTTTTTTACTATCGGATTTAACAGCATCGAGATTTGCAAATAGCGCATTCAGTTTAAGGCTTACACTTTCTTTTTCAACCATCTCTTTAGCCTTGATAATAGCATTTAATAGTTTCTGAGGGTCTGCTGGTTTTAGTATATAATCAACAGCTGATATTTCAAACGCTTTAACAGCATATTCTTCATATGCAGTTATAAATATAACTTTAAAATCAATGTAATCTAACCCTTTAAGCAAATCAAAACCTGTGCCGTCAGGCATGTCAATATCCAGCAACACTAAATCTGGTTTATGCTTTATAATCGCTTCAATACCTGCAACCACACCATCTGCTTCACCAACAATTATAACATCCATTGAGCTTAATTTCAATATATTGATTATGCCTTTTCGCGCTCGTGTTTCATCATCAATTATTAATATTTTCATCGGTTATAGTTTTTTAAAGGGAATGACAAACTTCACTTTTGTACCAATTATATCTCCGTTATCTCCAATAATATCTTCAATTTGCAGCGAACAAGATTTCTTTTTCTTACCCTTATTTAATATTCCTATTCTTTCTTTGGTAATAATAATGGCCAATGATTTATGTTCTTTAGCTTTATTATTATTTATTTTTTTTGATGCCTCGATCCCAATTCCATTATCTTCAATGGTCAATAATATTGATTCTTCCATTAATGATAGGTTCACTACAATTAAACCTTTGCTATCTATATGCCTAATACCATGTTCGATTGAATTTTCAATAAATGGTTGTGCCAACATTGGAGGTACAGATAGCCATTCAGTATCAATTTCGGGACCTACTTCTATTCTATAATCAAAGCTATTATTAAATCTAAGTTTTTGGATTTCAAGATAGTTGGTCAATGTTTTAATCTCATTTTCAAGTGATATGTATTCTTCCCTTGAATTATATAATATTGACCTAACCAAATCAGAGAATTTTGATAAATAAGACCCTGCTTCAATTGGATTATTCTCAAAAATAAAGCTTTGAATAGAAGTTAATGAGTTAAAAATAAAGTGCGGATTCATTTGGGATCGAAACAGCTTTTGCTCCAAGATTAATAATTTGTTTTTCTCTTTTATTTTTTTCTCGCGATATTTAATATACCCAACAATCAAAAGTATAAATATTGTGGCTTCAATAAAATAAAACCACAATGTCCTCCAAAATGGAGGTAATATTTCCAAGCTGATATTTGAGCCTGTTTTGTTCCAAACACCATCATTATTTGATGCTCTAACAATAAAACTGTATTTCCCAGGAGGAACATTTGTGTATTTAGCTTTTCTGTTATTTGCATCTGCTGAGATCCAATCTTTGTCAAAATTCACAAGTTTATAATCATACTGATTATCCTTTGGTGATGAAAAATCAAGAGCGGCAAACTCAAACGCAAAGTAATTTTGGTTATGTTTTAAAACAATTTCTCTGGTAACTGGGAAACTATATTTGGTTGGCTTATCAAAGATTTGAAAGCTTGATATTACCACGTTGGGCTTATTATTATTGTTACGTATACTTATTGGATTAATAACACTTAGCCCATTTTTACTTCCAAAAGTTAACTGATTATTAGCTAGTTTAAGGGCTGCTTTTGTGAATTCATTTCTTAATGGTTCCTCTTTAAAATAATAATTATCAAATGTTCCATCGTCTGGGTCAAACTTTGATATACCTCTTTGTGTACTAACCCATAATATCCCCGAATCATCCTCCAGAATGCCCATTACTTTATTGTTGGCAAGGCCATTTGTTTTGGTATAATGATCAAAAGTTTCATCTTCTGCATTATATTTATTTAACCCATATCCTCCTACCCAAATAATTCCATTTCTATCTTCAAACACACACGATACCTCCTTACCCCAAAAAGACAAAGAGTCATCTAAATTATTATTGTAGCTGGTTATTTTTTTATCAAATGATTCAATTTTATTTACACCTTTATTGGTGGTTCCTACCCAAATATTCCCTTTTGTATCTTCAAAAAGGCAGCTTACAAGATGTGAAGACAAGTACCTATCTTTCCGCCTATTATATCTATAAATTGAGTCACAAGTTGTATTTAATCTGCTTAACCCATAATTAGTGCCTAACCAGATATCTTTTTTATTAATGCCTATGCAATGGATTGAATTACCAGCAAGAGTATTTATATTTGATTCTGAGGCATGGAAAGATTTAGTAATAATTCCTGCTTTCACGAGGAAAAGCCCCATATTTGTACCAACCCAAATATTTTCTCCATCAGCAGATGATAAGGATAATATTTCATATGCTTGCAGTAATCCACTTTTCTGAAATATATCTATAGATGAATTATAATGAAATAAGCCTGAAGATGTTCCTATCCAGTAATTCCCACCTTCCAATTCAAGATTACAATTTACCGAGATAACTTCTTCTGAATCAGGCAAGGCTAACTTACTAAAACAATTATACAACCCATTAACTATTGTGCTACTGTAGATACCTTTTTGTGTACCAATCCACACCTTATTTTTTTCATCTTCTAATATGAAGTTTACCTCTGTATTATAATTGGGTAAATTACATTGACGAATAAAGTTATTAGTAGCTTTATTAAATATTTCAAAGTAGTTCTTAGTTACAACCAACAACTGTTCTTTATTATTGGAGATTCCAACCAATTGTATGCTATCTTCAATACCCGGCCTTGATTCACTTTTGTTATGTAAAAAAGGAATCATACAAATATAAGGATCATAACCCTTCTTAAACAATCCAATATTTGTTGCAAACCACACTTCGTTTTTCTTATCAATCAAAATTTTATTAATCTGTAATTCCTTGCTCCACAACCCATTCTTTGGGAAATACATATTAAATTTGCCTTTTTCACAGTTAAAAGCCGTAAAGCATTTTGAGTTAGTAGAAAACCAAATTAATTCATTATCAACAACCAAATCAGATATAGTGCCAACTATACTGAGATTCAACAATGTAAATGTTTCGTCTTTAAACGTTTTGTTTTTCTTATCAAATTCTTGCAATCCGATTCCACCCCAAATTCCTGTCCAAAAACCACCCTTGCTATCTTGCAGTATATCATTATACCAATCAACACTCAATGAATTAGTGACAATCGAATATGAATCAATCTTTTCCTCATTTGCATTTATAATATTAAACCCCCTACCCGACCACTGCCCAACCCATATTTCTCCATCGGCGTCTTCCAACAATGAAGATATTTTATTGGATATCAATTTGTAACTAGAAGATTCAGAATTATCAAAATGACTGATTACATTGTAATTTGTATCCATGTAATCAATTCCATCATTATCATATCCCGTCCATATAAATCCATTTCTATCCTGCATTATGGCAGTTACATTATTCGACTTTAGTGAATTACTGTTACCAGGAATATGGTATATATGTTTGAATTTATTTTTTGATGGACTATAAATACTAATTCCGTCTGTTGTACCTGTCCAAATGTTTCCAGATAGATCAATAAATACCTTATTTACATGATTATTGATTAAAGAGTTTTGATTACTCTCGCTATGCTCGTATTTGGTAAATTGATTACTGCGTTTACTGTAAGTATATAGCCCAGAGCCTGTACCAATCCAAAGTATTGCCTCTTTGTCCTCTTGAACGCTAAATGTTGAGACAGGTAGCTTTTTAGTAAATTTATCAACTTCCAAATCATAAGTATAAAGTCCATCAATTCCACTAATCCAAAAAACACCATCCGAATCAATAAAAAAATTAGATATATCAGGATCCCGTTTTTTAGTAGGATCATCTGGGTTGGATAATATCACAGAAAATGATTCCATTTCAGGGCTGAACCTAAATATCCCCATATTTCTTCCACCAATCCATATAAAACCATCCTTATCTTTCAGTATTGAATGATAATAATAGGTATTTATCATCGATGGAGCTCTATGTTTGTAACTATCAAGAATATTTTCCGCAATTTGATATTTATAAAGTGTTCCATCTGATGTCTCAAACCATAAGATTCCATCTTCATCAGCATAAATATCTCTTATAAACTTATCTTTAAGATCATTTCTTCCAAACTTACCCTTCCCAAATTTTTCAAAACCATTTAATTCATAACTAAATATATTCAAACCACTTTGAGTTCCAATCCAAAGGTTTCCAAAGATATCCTCAGTTATTGATGTTACGGTATTCGCACTAATACTTAACGTATCTTTTGGATCATTCGTAAATACTTCTATATCATAACCATTATACCTATTTAGACCATTTTTTGTAGCAATCCACATATAGCCATGATGATCTTGGTATATATCCAATATATAGTTGCTACTTAATCCATCCTTTACAGATAGTTGATCAAATCTTAAATAAGGGTCTATGGTTACTTCGGGTTGCGAGTAAACAGAGAAAACAGTTAGGGTTAATATTAAAACTTGTATCCGGCGGTTCATAATACAAATTATTATAGCCCGACTAAATTACAAAAAACAAATTTAAAGTTTCGAAACTACCTATTTGGATAATCGGGTTCTCATAAACAATGTTCATATTTAATAATTATTGGATCAGCATCTCTTTATGTGATTATTTTTTGATTCAAGAAAGGTTTTTAAAAGGCCGGTGGAATTTAATTATCTTTGCAATATTACATATGCAACTCATTAAAAAAATAGGTTGTCAAACAGGGTAACAAATTAATAAAACCTCACAACATGAAAAAAATAATTTTCCTATCATTAGCGCTCCTTATTGGCGGATTGTTAACAGCACAAGAAGTTAATAGTTTACCATCTATAAATGTTAAAACTCTTGAAGGTGAAACTTACAATACCAAAGATATTTCGAATGACGGAAAACCAATTATTATTAGTTTTTGGGCACTTTGGTGCAAACCTTGTAAAAAAGAGCTCGATGCATACAATGATAACTACGAGGATTGGCAGGAAGAAACAGGTGTTAAAATAATCGCAGTTTCAATTGATGATGCACGTTCAACAGCAAAAGTTCTTCCATTTGTAAGTGGTAAAGACTGGGAATTTGAAGTACTGCTGGATCCAAACGGTGATTTTAAACGTGCTATGAGTGTAAATATGGTACCACATACTTTTATACTTAATGGAGAAGGAAAAATCGTTTATCAACACACTTCATATTATGAAGGGCTTGAAGATGAAATTTTTGAAATAGTTGAAAAGGTTGCTGCAGGCGAAGATGTATCAGGTAAACACTAGAAATAAATTCTGAAAATATATTCATGAAAAAGATAATTTCAATTTTAACCATTGCTCTTGTGTTTTCAGCATCAGCGTATGCACAAGGCTTTCTTGGCAAATCGGAAGTACATGGTAGCTTCGAAACTGATGCTATGTATTATCAGGCAGATGATGCTCTGGGTATAACCGATTCATTAATAAATGGTAATGTTTTTGGATTTAATGCATTTGCCGATATCATATATACACTGGGAGATTTCTCTGCAGGTTTTAGATATGAAGCATATTTACCTCCTATAGCTGGTTTTGAACGAAGTTTAGAAGGACAAGGGTTTCCATACTTATGGGCTACCTATACCACAGGAAAATTTAGCTTCACAGTTGGTAATTTCTACGAACAATTTGGTAATGGGTTAACATTGCGGACATATCAAGAATGGACACTTGGTTATGATAATTCCCTAAATGGAGCAAGGATAGTTTATGAACCCGTTAAAGGTTTACTCTTAAAAGGAGTTTATGGTACACAAAGGTATTATTGGTCGAAATTTGAGAAAAACGGCCGTGGTATTGTTAAAGGTTTTGATGGTGAAATTAATATAAACGATGTATTTACTGGTCTTTCTGATTCGAAAGTAAGATTAATTATCGGTGGTAGCGCTGTTAGTAAATATCAGTCGGATCAAAATCCATTTTACAAATTACCAAAAAATGTTGCAATATTTGGTGGTAGATTTAATCTTGGAATAGGTAAGTTTAACTTTTCATCAGAATATGCCTATAAAATTAACGACCCCTCCGCTGTAAATAAATACATTTATAAACCTGGTGATGCTTTCATTTTCTCGGGATCATATGCTACAAAAGGACTAGGTATTTTTGCTCAATTCAAGCGTATTGACAATATGAGTTTTAAATCAGACCAGGCGGTTACTTCTAATGCATTAGATATTAACTTCCTTCCTCCACTAATTGAGGCTCATACATATATGCTAGCTGCAATGTACCCATACGCAACACAACCCAATGGTGAAATGGGATTCCAAATTGAGATAAATTATAAAGTTCCCAAGAAAAGTAAACTAGGAGGTAAATACGGAATGGGAATTAGTATTAATTATTCTCAGATGAATGATATTGCTCGCGAAAAAGCAAACGACACTGCCTATATTGGACAAAGCGGAACTATGGGATGGAAATCAGATTTTTTCAAATTTGGTGATCAAATATTTAACAGAGATCTTACAGTTGAAATTGACAAAAAGTTTAGCAGAAAATTCAAAAGTATTTTCAAATACATTTATCAAGATTATGATATAGCAACAATATTGGGACATACAGGCGATCCAAACGTTAAAGCAAATATTGGAATTATTGATATGACTTACAAAATCACTTCAAAAAAATCCATCAGATGGGAATTACAAGGGTTATGGACAAAAGAAGATAAAGGAGATTGGGCAGCCATATTAGTTGAGTACACTGTATCGCCACATTGGTTTGTTTCAATAGCCGATCAATATAATTATGGTAACAAACATTCATATGAGCAGTTACATTACTACACTGGTTCATTTGGTTATACCTTAAAAACAACACGCTTTGCTCTAACTTATGGAAGGCAACGAGAAGGTGTTGTTTGTGTAGGTGGTGTTTGCCGTCAGGTGCCTGCATCCAATGGTTTTTCTGTAACTATTTCAAGTAGCTTCTAAAAATGACAAAGATGAAAACTAAATATTTTATTTCAATACTTATACTCGTTGCATTTATTTTAAACTCATGCGATAAAGTATCACCACCATATATTGAATCGCGCGACTATTGCAGTGGTAATAAAAAAGTACTAATTGAAGATTATACAGGTCATGGATGTGTTAATTGCCCAGGAGCTGCAGTTCTTGCTCATGATCTGAAAGAACAGTTCTGTGACAGGGTTGTAATTATTGGTGTTCACGCTGGATATTTTGCTAAACCATATTTTGAAGATGATACCCTCTTTGCTGCTAATTATACAACTGAAGCTGGAAATACATGGGATAATTTTTTTGGAAACAGCTCAATGGGAAATCCTAATGGATTGATAGACAGAGTTAAAAAATCAGATGGATATGTTTTATATCCCCAAAGCTGGGCCAATACTGTAGATCCACTTCTTATGGAATCAGCAAAAGCTCTTATAACAATCTCAAACGATTTTAATACTGATAATAGTACCTTAACTACCAATATTAAAACTGATATTCAGGAGCCATTGGAAGGAAAATACAGCTTGATAGTATGCATTACCCAAGATAATCTTGTATCTCCACAAAAGAATAATGATCCTGAAATAGGACCAACTCCCATTGATGAAAATTATGTTCACAATCATGTGCTTCGCGGAACCTTAAACGGTGTTTGGGGAGAAACAATAGGTACAAATGGAGAAGTTTCTGTAGGGAGTGTTTACGAAAACTCATATACATCAGCTTTCCCAGATAACTGGATACCAAAGGATTGCCATGTTGTTGCATTTATGTATAACGATGAAACAAAAACTGTAGTTCAGGTTGAAGAACTTGCTGTATTAGAGTAGCAACATTCATATTTATTAAAAGATAGTTGATAAAAAGCTATTAAATATATTTGTTTTACAGCCTTGCTTTTATATAATAATGTGCAATGAAAACTGCGACTGTTAAAGAGCTAAAAGTAGAGCTTAATAGTCGTTCTCACGAAGATCTTGTTAAGCTCAATTTACGTTTATCCAAATTCAAAAAGGAGAATAAGGAATTATTGACTTATTTGCTTTATGAAAGCATAAATGAAACTGCATATATTGTAAGTGTAAAAAATGAAACTAGTCTAGCATTTGAGTCGATAAACAGGTCAAGCTACTTTTATATTAAGAAGAGTGTCCGTAAAATATTGCGTAATGTTAAAAAGTATATACGTTATTCTGGTAAGAAAGAAACTGAAGTCGAGCTGCTATTACATTTTTGTGGAGAGTTGAAAGAATTACTACCATTATATGATAAGCTTGCTCCACTGAAAAAACTTTACTTCCGTCAAGTTGAGGTAATAAAAAAATCTATATCTACTCTTCACGAAGATTTACAATATGATTACCACATTGAACTTGATGAGTTATTACTTGAGAACTAGTATTTATTTTGGCAATTGGCCAAAATATTCGGGCTAGGCCTAAAGATTCATTTTGATTGAAGAGTTACCTACTGAACAATATCAAATAATTTGACCATTGGCAATCAATAATTTTTTCGTATATTGTGCTATCATAAATTTGATAATCATTAAGTTATGTGGCTAACTGATTTTCTTAACTTATTCTTTCCAAACCTTTGTCAGGCGTGTGGAAGGTCATTAATAAAGAGCGAAAATATTATATGTTTAGAATGTCTCTACAAACTCCCAAAAACAAATTTCCATTTGCACGAAAACAACCCAATATCAAGAATTTTTTGGGGTAGAGCAGATATACAAGCAGCAACTTCATTCTTGTTTTTTAATAAAGGGGGGCATGTTCAAAAACTAATACATGAATTAAAATACAAAGGAAATACAGAAACAGGTAAATATTTGGGAGAACAGTTTGGCAGAGACTTGTATGATTCTGAACTGTTTGGGAATATTGATATTATTATCCCTGTACCATTACATAAAAAAAGATTACACTCAAGAGGATTTAATCAAAGTGAAGTAATCTGCAATGGAATGAGTATCTCAATGAAAAAACCCATAAACACAAACTGCTTACAAAGATTAGAGCATACCGATACTCAAACCAAAAAAGCAAGATATACACGCTGGGAAAACGTTGTAGGTAAGTTTGGCATTGTTGATTCGGCGGAGTTGGAAGGAAAAAACTTATTATTGGTTGACGATGTACTAACAACTGGAGCTACACTTGAATCCTGCGCCCAGGTATTGCTTGAAATTCCAGATGTAAAGGTTAGCGTGGCCACCCTTGCATATGCTCAGGTTTAGCCGAAATAGTATCATCAAACCTACCCATTTGTCTCATAACCTTATTGTAATCTTTACGATTACTTATAAGTTTACGCTGCAATCGAGCACTTCGATTAAAAACATCATACAAAGCCTGAATCGGTCCTTTAAACGACATTGGTCGAGGGTCCATATACAATATTTCGGTACCAGTCCAATCAGGATAAAACTGACTTAAGTCAACGGGTTGCATATCAATAACAATCTGTTTCATTGTTGCGTAATCCCAATACCCTCTGATTACAACCTCATTAATCGACAATGTATCCTTTGGTAGTTTTATTGTAAATATACTATCATCAATTAACTGACCCGAATTTATCTGAACAATAATAGGCCTATAACCAATGGAGGTAATTAAAATTGAGTCAGAATTTTGCACATATAGCTTAAACCTTCCTTCCTTATTACTGATGGTTCCCCACCGGTTAAACTTACTAATAATATGTGCATTATGAACTGGAAGCAAACTATCGCTGGTTAAAATCCTTGCATCAAGTATATACAAACTATCTTCTACTTGTTGGGCATTTGATGTTTTTGCAAACACATTACTTAATGTCACCAATACCAATAGACTAAAATAGAGATATTTGCAATTCGGCAAAGCCATTATTTATAGTTTTAATTTCACGAAACGAATATAAAGTTTAAATTAGCATCAAAAAAAAATATCAGCTTTTCGAGCCCAATAAAAAGTTAAAAAAATGAAAAACATAGCATTTACTTTTGTTTTGATATCCATGAGCATCCTAGCAGTTGCTCAATCATTGCCAAACTCGGATTTAGAATCCTGGATACCTTATGGATCTTATGAGGAACCACAGTTTTGGAATACACCAAACCAAGCATTGTCAATTATAAACGAATCAACAGTTTTTAAATCCACGGATTCGTATTCTGGCGACTACTGTGCTAAACTTGAAACCAAATTTATTGCTGGTTTTACAAATGTGCCGGGTGTATTAACGTTAGCTGAAATTAATGTAGATTTATTGGCACAAACCTATAGCCTTGATGGTGGATTTGCACTAAAGGAAAATGTTGCAAAACTTACTGGCATGTACAAGTATGAAGGTGCTGATAACGACTCAGCTACTGTAATAATTTATAATTTTACTCGTGACAACGAAGGTGAAATGGATACCATAGGGTTTGGTGTTGAACTATTAGGGAATAATTCAGATTGGACATTATTTACAGTTAATATGGATAACTTAAATAATCATATCCCTGATACCTTTAATGTTGTTTTGCTTTCATCTGGTGCCGAGTTAGTCACTGGTTCCGTACTTTACATTGATAGTTTAGCCATTGAAACAAATACCGGTATCTTTAGTTTAGATGATGATAGAATAACTACAAAAGCATACCCAAACCCATCATCGGATATGATTTATTTTGAAACTAAAGAATCAGACAAAAACAGAAGCTTAAGAATTTATACTGCCTCTGGAATAATGATTACTGAATCAGATTTCGGTGGCAATAAAACCAAAATCAACCTTAGTAAATATCCCATTGGAGTTTATACCTATGCTGTATTAAAAAGTAATAGGATAATCAGTAATGGGTCATTCATTAAGAATTAACGACACAAACAATATCATCAAAAATAACTGAAATGAACTATCTCAAAAGAACTATTATTTTAATTATAGGGTTGCTATTGATTATTCCGTTTTCGGAAGCACAAGAAACTAAAAAGGAAAAGAAAACTAAAGAGAAAATTAAAAAAGGTTGGAATTTAGGTGCTCTTCCAGTGGTTTCTTACAATTCGGATTTAGGGTTTCAGTATGGAGCTCTTGTAAATTTATATGATTATGGTGATGGTTCAAAATATCCAAAGTACGACCATTCATTATATTTTGAAGCTTCAGGATACACCAAAGGGAGTGGACTTTTCAGATTTTATTATGATTCGGAAGCTTTGATTAAAGGTATCAGAGTTAGCGCTGATGTTAGTTATATTCCAGATCAAGCCTATAGCTTTTATGGTTTTAATGGATATGATGCTGTTTACAACCATGATTGGGAGTTGGAATCATCGGGAGATGGAGTATACAAATCGCGTGTATTCTATCGTCAGAAAAGAGAATTTTTTAGGGTTAAACTAGATTTCCAAGGTAGAATTACTGATAATTTCAGATGGCTTGCTGGGTTCAATTTCTTCAGTATCTATACTAATTCGGTGGATATAGACCACCTTAACAAAAACAAATCGGATGGGGATAAATTACCCGACATTGAAGGTCTTTATGATAAATATGTTAGGTGGGGAATAATTCCTGACAGTCAGAAAAGAGGAGGTAAATTAACCAATTTCAAACTCGGTGTTGTTTTCGACACTCGCGATAATGAACCAAATCCAATGCGTGGTATGTGGTCGGAAATACTATTAATTGCTGCTCCAAAACCTTTATCAAATATGGAAAATGGTTTTACAAAACTTGTGATTACACATCGCCAATATTTTACACTAGTTAAAGAAAAACTATCTTTCGTATACAGACTAGGTCTTCAGTCAACAATAGCAGGTAAAGCACCATATTATGTTGAACAAATTATGTATATGTCAAAAATGAATGGTGCTGATAGCGAAGGTTTAGGTGGCGCCAAAACCCTCAGAGGAGTTTTGAGAAACAGAGTAGTTGGTGATGGCATTGCATACGGTAATTTTGAATTTAGATGGAAATTTGCCAAAGCTCACTGGTTTAATCAAAATTTCTATTTTGCACTTAGTACGTTTTTTGATTCAGGAAGAGTAATTAAAAATTTCGAAGTTGAAGATATTGCAAACACCTTAGGCCAAAGTGATTATGACCCAGATTTCAAATCCGATTATTTCGATTTTGGTGCCGAAACATTTCATAACACAGTTGGAGGTGGATTACATATTGCCATGAATCAAAATTTCATCCTGGCAGTTGACTTTGGTAAAGCACTAAATGAGCAAGATGGAAATACTGGTATTTATGTTGGATTAAATTTTCTATTTTAAGGGATCCACAGTAGTTATACAAACCACGATTAACTGGTTTTATTCCAATTTATGATTTATGTCAATGTGATAAACTGTAATTTATCAATCTACAATTATGAATAGTATTTTTTGGACGGGATATTGTGATACAGATCGAATTGCAGCAATTTCTGAACTTGAACAAATAATAGGTAAATACGGAGATATTACTGATTTTAAAGAATTCTCAGATATCTCTTTGTCATTAAAAATAGAACTAGAGGAGTCGAAAATCGATGGACTGTACCGTGCGTTAACCAACTACATGAACTTAAACGAATCCTCTGAGATGAATTCTTTATCATCTTGCGAACGTACGATTTTTATAAATATTACATTTACCAGTGGAAGGGGTAATTTACGAAATGAGATACTGGCATTTCCGGGTTGAAGCTAATTACCTAATCAAAAAGTATGCAGGAATTCAGCAACCAGTACCCCAAGATAGTTTCCAACAGCATATCCTATTATCCCAATTGTTAATCCAGAAACAATAATTTCCTTATTCTTAATGGCTCCTGCAACAGCTGGTACAAAGGGCGGGCTACAAATAAGAGCCGTGGAAGTAATAATAACGGTATCAGTATCTATCTTAAATACAGATGACAACAATACCTGAATTAATAAAGAACCAAATATTACCAGGAATACATAATAAAATATTGATGATGAGGCATTAGCCATGTTCGTTAAATCAACCATTGATGCTACATCAATACTAAATACTAAAATTAAATACATCCCCAATTCAAAGGTGTTGTTTAACTTATTAACCCTCGGAACCAAGGATAACATAATCCCTAAAGTGGTTATGAGTAAAATAACTACTATCATTTGACTATTTTCGGGAACAAATAACGTGGTTGATCCGGCAATCCCAAAAATTGCTATCGACAATAAAAATGCTATAAGCATGGGTTTACGATTCTTTTTATCAAATAATCCCCACATATGCTTTGATGATAGATCAGATAATACACTTTGTTCTTGATCCTTCATTCCAAATTTAAATTTTGGCAATACAAATCCAAAAACTTTTTGGCCTATTGTTATTAGAAAGAAGAAATAAGCAGCTGATATAATCATGTCATAAGCATGAGTAATTATGTATGTATCATTATCAACATTTAACATAATTTTCAACGCAGCAAGGTTTGGAGTTCCTCCTGTATAAACACCGATCAGCAATCCTCCTACCTTCCATAGCTCTTCAATATCATCAGATGCAAAAATGAAATACCCAACAACTACTGAGGTTATTACAGCAAATAATGCAATGATTAATGAAATTGTTGTACTCCCTGCTAAACGAGACCATGCTCTTATATCTGATGAAAACAACATTAATGGCAGAGCAAGTGGAATAGTGATCGTTGTAATAATATCCTGAATTTCATTTGCATTTTCTGGCAGCAACCCACTCACACCTGCTAATAAACCAATGCCATAAGCAATTAAAACTGCACCTAACCTGCGCAAAAATGATAGTTTTTGACAAGAATATAATATCAATAAGGGAGTGAATAAGTAAAAAGCAACAAGTAAAATGGTAGATATCATACTGTATTATTAAAATTAATATGCAATAAACTTTTTAGTATAGATTCTATCTCTATGTTTAACAGATATAATATATACAGCCATGGAACTATTTCCAATATTTAATGAAGTTGATTTTGCAGATGTTTGAATCTGATCTAAAATCTTACCTGATAAACTTGCTAGAATAATTTCCTTATTCTCGTTTCCTCCAGTATTAACAATAACACTTTTTTTTACTGAATTATAACTTAAAGTAAAGGTATAATCTTCAGTTGCTACCTCATCACGACCTGTTACATATAAATAACAAGTTTCATAATTGGGGTTCATATAAACAAGTTCATCTTCATACTTTTGACATAGCAGTGTATACAAGCCACAAAGTCCGCCAAATATTCCAGAACTACTATTTAACACTCCGGTTTCACTTCCAATTCCTTTTATCCAATATTCTGAATCAGGGTACTTATAACTACTTAATCTCCATCTTTCTTTATAACCATCATAAGTATCAACAGAATCTATTTCCGCAAGTTGAAGATAAATCTCTCCTACTGCTTGTGGGTTGTTTATTAATACCGAATCTCCAAGCTCCAAATTGAAATCATAAATAAGCCCTTCATTTTCAAATATTTTACGATAATATACCTTGTTATCTTCCTCACGGATAAAAGCACCATAAAAATTCCAGTTTTCATGATCCTCATCTTCCGAAATAAATACATGCTTATAAATAGTGTCGCTTATTAATGTATCTTGATCAAAACGAAAATAGTCTGTTGAATAGGTGCTTCCCCATGGCTGGCAATGTTCCTCCATTGATGACCACATTTTGTTCGAATCAACAATCTCCTGCGAACTGGCATATATTGAAAGAGTAAACAACAGGCTTATAAAAAAAAATCTATTCATATTTTTATGATATCGATATCAGCAAATATAAACAAACTTAAATCAGTGTAACTTAATTATAAGAAGTGGTAGTGATCCGGTATAATCAAACATGTTCTAACCACTCATAAAAAGTTGAGGTATTATCAGGATAGCGAGTAATATTATTGAATGATCACTTGCCTTTAATCATATAATAACTTTCTCATTAATCGATAATCCAGTTATTTGTTTGGTATAGTTTATTAGTAGTTATCTTAGCAAAACTTAATTTTTTAAATCCACCGGGAATAAAATTGAGTTATGATTTGTCTATATATAAAACAGTATTGGAAAAAGTGCACGTAAAATCAGCTAGTGATGTGGATTTAATTAATCTTTCCTTGAACGGAAGTATGGATGCCTTTTCTACAATTGTAAGCAGGTATGAGTCAATGATTGCGAAAATTACTATTTCAATGATTGGTAATAAAGACGATGCTGATGACATAGGCCAGGAAACATTTATTAGGTTTTACAAATCAATGGATAAGTTTAAAGGAGACTCAAAACTGGGGACATACCTTGCAAGAACAGCAATAAACCTAACATTAAATGAGATAAAAAAAAGAAAAAAAAGATGGCTCGTCACAACAAATAGTTATGAAAACTTTGATATACCATCAATTGATAACGAAGAATCACAAGATATTACTAATGTTGTAAACGAATCACTTAAAAAATTAGAACCAAAATACAGAAGTGTTGTCGTATTAAGATTTATACAAGGATTTTCAACCAAGGAAACCTCTGAAATTCTTGAATTACCTCTAGGAACAGTTCTTTCAAGATTGTCAAGGGGTCAACAAAAACTTAAAGAAATCATAACTAAAGCAGATATGATATGAGTCAAAATAGCAAAAATGAAAAATTAACTGAAATTCTATTAAATCACAATCCAGAATTTAATGATGGTTTTTCCGAAAGAGTAATTAATAAAATTAAACTTGTTAGTACAACTAACAAGAAAATCGAAAATGATTTTATAAGCGCTTTCAGATGGGTTGCATTGTCGGGAGTAGCAGCAATTTTATTATTGCTAATTACTGTATATTTTACCGATGGAATGTTTACAACAGATGCTGTAGTTGGTTTGCTTAATTACTCCCCTGATGAGCCTCTGTTGGCAGAACTAAATTATTAAAAATTACTACTATGAATAATCGACTAAAAATATTTCTACTTCTTTTTGCCACTTTAACCATAGGCATTATAATTGGTTTTCTAGTCAGTGGCAGGGTAATAAGCCATCGTATTGAAAAGATGAATAACTACTACTCACAAACAGGATTTGGGAAGGAAATTATGAGAGTTATAAAGCCAACGGATGAACAAAGAGATATTATTGTACCTATTTTTAGGAAATATGCTGATAAAAATCAGGCCCTAATGGGCGACTACCGCACAAATCAACGAGAGCTGTTTATTGAATTACGAAAAGAGCTAAATGAATATCTTGATGATGACCAATTACAGAGACTTAATAATCATTGGGAAAATAGGAAGCGGAAATTTAATAGAGGCGAATCACAACACAAAAAAAGAAAAGGAAAGGGTAGAATAGGCCTTTAAGATACAATACTGATTTGCTTTTGGAAAATAATCCCTGTAGTAATCAACACATGTTAATCAAACAAGGTATTTGGGTTTAAAATTCCCAAACCAAATTGATATCCATATGGATACTGGATAGTCCCCATTGAAAATTACATCTGTAATTTACTTACCATTGATATTTAAACAAATTTGAACTATTTATAATTTGTTCATCCATAAACAAACACCTGAGTGTATAATAACAGCCTAATACTCTTTCCTATACATGATTATCGCATGAAATGCATTGTTGAAAATTCAATCTATAATACTGATATTACTACTACTATAGAATAGTGCTTTTTGTACATTTCACTAAATACCAACTAAACATCAAAATGC
>JAERTF010000182.1 GCA_016845105.1 Bacteroidota bacterium
TGGTAATATTTTTCAGGTTTTGACCTTCTTTTTTGTTTTTCCAGATAATTTTTTGTGCATAGCATTTGCAGCAATCCTACCTGCACCCATTGCTAAAATAACTGTGGCTGATCCTGTAACAATATCCCCACCTGCATAAACATTTGGAATTGATGTTTCGTTGGTTTTTGGATCTACCTCAATATAACCCCATTTGTTTAATTTTAAATTTGGTGATGACTGAAATAATATTGGATTCGGACCATTTCCAATTGCAACAATTGCCAGATCACATTCAATGATGAAATTTGAATCTTTAATTGGTATAGGTCTTCTTCTTCCAGATGCATCAGGTTCACCTAGCTCCATCTTTATACATTCAATGGCTTTAAGTGTATTGCTATCTGTTCCAATGTATCTAACAGGATTATTCAAAAGTTTAAAAATAATACCTTCTTCTTCGGCATGATGAACTTCTTCGCCACGAGCTGGAAGTTCAGAGCGGGATCTGCGATAAATGATTGTTACCTCTTCTGCACCGGCTCTTTTTGCTGTTCTGGCGCAGTCCATGGCCACATTACCTCCACCTATTACAGCAACTTTGCTTCCTGCAGGCATTGGTGTATCATACTCGGGGAAACGATATGCTTTCATCAGATTCATCCTTGTGAGGTATTCATTAGCCGAGAAAACATTTCCCAAACTCTCACCTTCAATATTCATAAATACGGGTAAACCTGCTCCAACAGCAATAAATACCGAATCGAAATTTTCCAATAATTCATCTAAAGTAAGAAGAGGGCCAATAACGTGATTAGTTTCAATCCTGCATCCCATGTTTTGTAGGTAATTGATCTCAAACTGAACTATTGATTTAGGTAAACGAAATTCAGGAATACCATAAGTTAGTACCCCACCAGTTTCATGAAGTGCTTCAAAAATTGTAACCCCATACCCATGTTGCCTCATGTCGGCAGCAACAGTAAGTCCTGCTGGTCCAGAGCCTACCACGGCAATACGCTTTCCGTTTTCACTAGCAATAACAGGAGCTTTTACCAAATCCATTTTGCGCTCGTAATCAGCTACAAAACGTTCAAGTCTACCAATTGCAACTGGAGTATCTTTTACTCCAACAATACAATGTTTCTCACATTGGTCTTCTTGTGGACATACTCTACCACATATTGATGGGAGAATATTTTTCTCTTTTATTTTCTTAGCAGCTTCATCAAATTTTTCCTCTGCAATAAGTGCAATAAATGATGGAATGTCAATATTTACAGGACAGCCATCAACACACAGAGGTTTTTTACATTGCAAGCATCTACCTGCTTCAAGAAGAGCTAATTCGCTGGTGTAGCCATATGGGACCTCTTGATAATTACTTATACGCAATTTTTGATCCTGTTCTGGCATATCCTGCCGTGGAATTTTCAATTTGAGCTTTCTTTCATCAGCTTTTGACAAACCATGCCATTCACAGCCATTTTTTGTACATAAATAAAATGGCATTAGTTTTGAAAGTGCAGAGATCATTACTTCACCTACATTCGACCCACAATCACCACATTTTATTTCCTTATTAAGAATACTCTTGTTACATTTTGGACAAATTACATCGTCCAAAGTGTCATTTTCTTTTATTGGAGTAGATGTCTCAATTTCAAAAACATCAAGATATGGGCTTAACTTTAAATCAATATCCTGGTTTTTGTATACTGCTTTAAAAACGATACTTTTTTCATCCTTCTTATCAACATTGAAACTATTATGACAATGAGGGCAATAGGTGTTTAAGTAGGTTTTAAACTTTAAATATTTTACATCTTGGTCAAACATAGGGCTACTTATTGGTAAGTACTAGTTATATTGAGTCTAAATGAAATGACAGATATTTAACGAATAGAGAAAAGCAATGAATCTTTTTCGTCTTTCAGATAAATAGAATTTCTATTTTGCAATTCATCAAAATCTACTTCATGACCATCAAAATCAGGTCCGTCAACACAGGCAAAATTTGTTTCATTGCCAACTTTTACCCTACATCCACCACACATTCCTGTTCCATCAATCATTACAGGGTTCAGGCTAACAATAGTTGGGATATTAAACTCTTTAGTAAGTTTAGTTACATTTTTCATCATAACGATTGGTCCAATGGCATAAACTAGTTTAATATCGTATCTTTCCTGCAAATATGTTTTCAATGGTCCGGTTACAAAACCTTGCTTTCCAAGGCTTCCATCATCAGTTGTGATCACTAATTCGTCACAAATATTCCGCATCTCATTTTCAAGTATAAGCATCTCTTTATTCTGGGCGCCAATAATCCCAATAACATGGTTGCCTGCTTCGTGATATGCTTTAGCAATATGATGCAGAATTGCTACACCTGTTCCTCCTCCTACCATTATTACAGTACCAGTTTTTTCAATCTCGGCAGCTTTTCCCAAGGGTCCAACAACATCTTTTATTGTATCACCAATATTGAGTGATCTCATCAAGGCAGTTGTTTTTCCAACAACTTGAAAAATAATGGTTATTATGCCGGCAAAACTATCTTTGTCGGCAACTGTTAGTGGGATTCTTTCTCCAGTTTCATTAACTCTAAGAATAATAAATTGGCCTGGTTTAATTTTTTTAGCAATCTTAGGTGCACTAATATCAAATTTGATTATAGTACCTTTAGCCATTTCTTGTTTTCTAACAATTTGAAACATAAGCAGTAGTAGTTTTGTAATTAGTTAATGATACCTGAATGTTTGAATCCTACCATTCATCACTGTCATCGAGGCGAATATCGAAGAGGTCTTCTTCACTTAATCCATGCCATTTACATCCTTTTTTAGTGCAGAGGTAAAAATCTAATAATTTTGTTCTTGCGCTAACAGCTATTTTAGCTACTGGTGATCCGCATTTACCACATTCTTTATCCTTGGAAATAAGAGTTTTGTCGCAATGTGGACAGCTAACATTTTCTATGGTTTTATCTTCTGGTAAAAATACAGTTGACTTCGATGAAAATACATTTAAATATGGGCTTAACATTAAAAAGCCAGATTCCCCATTAAGTATTTTTACCTTTAACATTCCATCTTCAAGAAGACTTTTTTTGCAATGTGGACAGTAAGTCTGCAAAAATGTTCCAGATTCGATTATCTCTTTCTTTTCGTCCGAAGCTATTTTTTTCTTAGATTTCTTTTTGGGTTTATTCTCAATTTCTATTCCTGAATTTTCTGCACCAACACCATATTCCTGATATAATTTGTTAAGTGCTATTGATAGATCATCAAATTCAACCTTATGATCTTTGCAACCAGTTCTAGAACAAATACTTACTTTACCACCCATGTGAAGATAAAATGGGATCATTGGAGCTTTGCAAGCTAGGCAATTTATTTCGGAAATAATTTGCTCAGTACAATGGGGGCAATAAAAATTAACCACCTCTCCCTTAGACATCTCTATGTCAGCTTTGTAATTATAGCTTCCATAAATCGAACTAAGGTTTATTGTTCCTTTTTTATCGTTAGTTTCAATATTTAATTTAATGCTTGGCTCATTATCAATTTGCTGATCATGATCCATTAAGGAATCCCCACACATCGGGCATTTCACTTTAAATGACATTAATTCGTACATCTTTGAATTTTTTTAGAAATTTTATTTGGTTTTATCATAATATCCTTACAATATTAAAAAAAAAATCATTCGATTTGGTTGGTTGTATTGAGTTTTTACGTATAAAAAATGGAATAAAGAAGATGTGTTTTAAATGGTGAAGGGTGTTTTTTTCGGGTAATTAATAAC
>JAERTF010000183.1 GCA_016845105.1 Bacteroidota bacterium
GTAGAGAACCCATACTATATTTATTATTGTTCATACATAAGTAATGATTTTATTGCTTGTGAAGGAGGGTATAGAATAACAAAGTTTATTGAAAGGGATGGAACATATTTATTAGAGGGTTGTGGAGATATGTATGAGAACTTTAAAGCCACAATTAGTAAGGATATATCAGTATGGGAGTTTGGAAATGATATCAACAAAATGTCCAAATTCGTGTTTTCAACACGAAAAAGTAGTAATAATTTGTAAAAATATAATATCGTAAATAGATACTTTATTTTGATTAAAATTCTTCTTCTATTTGATTGTTTTTTTCTTTTTCATTTCTTTCTAAATCTTATAAGAATGAATTTTAGATTATTCTGTTTTTAGAAGATATGATAATTAAATATTGTATAATGAAGAAATATTCAACCAAAAAAATATTTCCATTATATATAGGACATTCCCGATTTATAGGACTTGTTTTGCTTCCATTTTTTATTAATGTTTGTCGTATGTTTAATAAAAAATAATAATCAAATGAAAGATATAGGTGAAGTCAAAGTTAAGAATTATGGATTTCCAGTAAGATGGGATAAGGGTGAGCAATCAGTTTGGATAGGTAGAAAAACAATGGGTAGTAGAGATTATATATGGGAACAGGTAGGTAGAAATGTATTTAATGAAAAAGATGCTATAATTACCGCACAAAAACATATTGATGTTCAATATGGTGATAGATATTCAGATGATTGATTTTATAACGAAATTGCGAGTATTGTAAAATGGATAAAATCAATTTTACTAAAAGTCATATTAAATAATCAGTCAGTCATTGTTGAATAAAGTTCTGAATAATTTACTACCAAACAAAAAATGGTAAATTTAATAGTCAAATAGTATATTTGAATTTTTATAATATTATTTATCAGTTATTTAGGTAATTCTAGTCAGTCCTGGTGGGTCCACAAAACAAAACCTCATAACTTTTTGGTTGTGAGGTTTTTTGTTTTTCAATGATGTTACATATTCATTGAAATCCGAATATAATTAAATGAATTCTCAATATACTCTTTTTGGACCGACCCCAACTTTTTTCATAAATAATAGTTAGTAGTCCTTTGGATGTTCAAATCCCTTTTTTATAAGCTGTTTTTGATATTGAATCTTATAATAAGCCAACTAGATTATCATACCCATAATCATCTTTTGTAAAACTCTTAGTATGTTTTTCATATGCAGGAATGCTTGAAAGTTTTAAACACTCATAGCAAAAATGTGCGTATAGCAGATAGACCTCGGCATACCCCTTCTTTTTACTGCTCCATCAAGGAACCGGGTGCCAAGAGTACAATAGCTAAACAACCAATTAACCCAAAATCACTTATTTAAACACTGTCTAAATTATTGATTTATATCATGATGCGATTGACGGTCACAATATTTCTACCGATATTCGTCATTTCTAAAAAGACTAATATATGAAACGCAAAACCAAATATTGGATACTCTTTGTTTTTGTGATTGTTATTGTAGCAGGCGGAATATGGGTATATGATACTTATCAGGCCATGGGCCTGCAAGCTGTATATGTTGATGAAACAATTGACGCAGCTGTGCCGGAAGCAGGAACTGAGCTGCATGCGGTAGGACATGGAACATCGGACTGGCTCAATTGGCGCGGTCCTGATTTTGCTGGAAAGAGCAGTATGACAGGGCTTAAGACCGATTGGAGCAATGGATTGACAAAATTGTGGGAAGTTGACTATCTCTGCGCTGGTAGAGAATCAATGACCTGGGCAGCCCCTGTGGTAGTGGGCAATCACCTGATATTACCTGGAAGGAATGATAGCCTTGACCAATTGTTCTGCCTGGATGCTGTCTCAGGGGAGCTATTATGGAAGGCTGAGATAGTCTGTGAGCCTGGCGATTCGTGGGGAACAGGAGCTCGCGCTACACCAACAATAATTGACAGTCTGGTTTACTCCTTCGGCCGTTCGGGTATTCTGGCTTGTTGGATGCTGGAGGATGGAAACCTGATTTGGAAGAAAGACGTGATGGATGAAGGTGGAATAACACCCGAATGGGGCCACACATCACCTCCACTCATAATGGGTAATAAAGTTATTGTCCAGGGTGGTGGCGAATCACGACTCATTGCTTATGATCGGTTGACAGGAGATGTTATATGGAAAACCCCTGGCGGGGAGGCTGGCTATGCGGCCACAATACCCACTGAATTGGATGGGGAATTGATTCTCCTGAATTTCCATGGCACAGGGCTTGCTGCCGTCCGTCTAGATGATGGTACGGAGCTTTGGTCGGCACCATGGGAAACTAGCTATTTTGTTAACTGCAACACACCCATTGTAAGAAATGACACTGTATTTATCACATCCGGGTATGGCATGGGAGGCCAACTTTTGAAGATCAGCCTAAGTGGTTACGAAGTTATCTGGGAGAACAAAGTGATCTCATCTCATCTATCGGACCAAATATTACTGGGAGACTACCTTTATGGTTATACCAAGAATGCAGGTAACCGTGGGCCCTTTGCCTGTGTCAATTTCGCTACCGGGGAAGAATTATGGAGTACAAAAGATATTGGTGGAGGATCAATCGTTTGGGTAGATGACCATCTCATTGCCCTTGGCGTGAAGGGGGATTTGTACCTGATTAGGCCAAATGAAAAAGAGTTTATCCTCAAAGGAACACTGGAAGATGCCCTTCCGGAAGCTTCTAAGTCGGCCTGGACACCTCCAGTGGTTGCCAATGGAAAATTGTACCTTAGGTACCTACACAAGCTTGTATGCTATGATATATCCGGCTAGGTGGGACTAGAGCTTTGCCATTTCCACACCATCTGGGATTTCATGGACCATTCAGGTATTATTCTTTTATCAAAACACCTGTGCTTTTATAATCATCATGAAATCGCCCTATTGAAGCTTCAAAGGAGGTCCATGTCATAAAAAAATCAATGCTATCGATTCGGGTTTAGTTAATTCTACTGACAAAAGTCCAACTTTCCTTTCTTCCCACTTCTGCCCAGAATATAAGTTGACACACAATTTCTGGCAAGTGTGAAGACGGTTTCTTTTCCGATACCATCTTGGCACCGGTTATTGTTGCAACTTTTACTCAACTATTACTCTTCAATCACTTTTCTAAATAGTTCTCTTTGTCACCAAAATACCAACAACGATATAACCATCAACAGAAGTTTAGTTATCATAGATTCATCAAGGACAAAGTGAGTAGTAGCTGCACCAACCATAGTCAGGGGAAGGCCAATTGCCGAAAAAGGTACAAAAAACGTAACTTTTTCAGCAGAATCGGTATAACCTGACCAAGGAAACCAAGTAGCTCCAAAAACGCATAGTGGTTTAGTTAAAGAGACTATTACATTTTGTAATGTCGTTAATTTTTGTTGATGTATTACTAAAAGTCTCCATCATATTTCATTATACTTGTAGCAATGCATCTTATTAACTTCTGCACATAAAATATTAATAAGAACAAAATCCGATTATTAAATCATTAATAATGATAAAGTAAGATTAATGAAGATAGCATTGTCGAAACAAGCTTTATATTTTAACAAATTTAAGCATTAACCAATAACAGTAAAATCCCTTTTTACCCTTTCATTATTATGGCTGTTTTTCAGTTCGTTTTCACAAAATGACTAATATTGGCAAATTCCTTATCCTTCTGCGAATGGTCATTTCGACTTGCATGCCTTAAACCAAGACACGTTACTTATATGTGGAAGAGCAAACTCTGTGCTAAAAAGTTTAGATGGTGGGTTTAGTTAGACGCACCAGGAAATTAGTAGCATCCTTGATCCTTATAAGATATATTCTGCTAATGAGAACATAGGCTATATTGTTGCAAGTGACAACACTATATTTAAAACTTTTGATGAAAGAATGAACTGGAAAGAGCAAGTTAGTGAAACATCAGAATCATTTGGACCTTCATTTTTTCTAAATGAGAATATTAGATGGATTTGTTATGATTGACCTTCATTACTTTATACTTACAATGGTCGACAAATTGGACATCACTTGGTAAAAAGAACTCTCTCAGCTATATAACAGATTCAGAATTGGCCTGCGTTTCATACCCCAACTCTGGTGTTAACACCACCGAAATCATCATAATCTACGTTTATGAGCTAACCTTGAGTCCTATGAAAGCCAGAATCAATGAAACGTTGAATGACTCTATGCGACTATTTAATTGTTTAGATTTTACGGTCTAGGATCTAAGGCTGGCTAAAACCTTGGGGATGCATCACACACCGTTTAACCGTAAACCCACTTGTCTAATCGCTATCTAAATTATGATTGCGTTTGAGTGCCACAATATTTCTGCCGATATTCATCATTCTATGAAAGTCTAAAAATATGAAACGAAAAACCAAATACAGGATACTCATTGTTGATGTGATTATCATTGTAGCAGGCGGAATATATGGATATTATACTTTTCAGGCCATGGGCCTGCAACCCTTATATGTTGATGAAACAATTGCATCAGTTGCACCGGAAGCAGGAACAAGGTCGCATGCTGTGTCACATGAAACGTCGGACTGGCTCAACTGGCGTGCTCCTGATTTCTCTGGAAAGAGCAGTATGACAGGGCTTATGACCGACTGAAGCAATGGATTGACAAAACTGTAGGAAGCTGAATATCTCTGCGCTGGTAGAGAACCGATGACCTGGGCAGCTCATATGATAGTCGGCAATCACCTGGTAATATCATGAAGGAATGATAGCCTTGATCAGTTGTTCTGCCTTGATGCTAGCTCGGGGGAGATATTTTGGAAAGCTGAGATAGATCAGATGGTGTATGAGCCTAACAAATTTAGGGAGAACGAGATCAAACACCTTGCTTATATAAACTAATTTAGGTACATTAATCAAACATCGTTTACACTCTTTAAATAGTAATCTTAACCAATAATCAGTTTTCCATGGCTTGGAAAGAGACTACAAAGTTGGAACAAAAAAGTGAATTTATTTGTGAATTACACTGGAAAATACACCATCACATAATTATGTTATTGTATTGAAACAAATCAACCAGCAGACTACTAAATCATTGATAAATTCCTTTGCCCGCCTTCGGCAGGCAGACGCATAACTATAAGTACCCGAAATTACAACAGTCATTTAACACCATAAAAAAAAGTGTCTAAAAGTAAAAAAGCTAAAAGTGTCTAAAAGTGTTTGAAGTCAAACACAAACCAATTAATAATGATAGAATACAGTATGTTATCGCAAAATATAGATAGTTCATTTATTGTTCGCTAATGTTGCAAAGTGAATAATTGTATATAACAAGTATTTTGATTTAGGTGGATTAAATCTCTAATGGAATTCCACTTTTTGGAATAACAACTCTCAAAGTAAACCTATATTTTACAAAATAACTATCTTAGCCCTATTTCGGTTCTATTTCAGAACACTTATGAACCTCATTAAACTAAATTTAATGGACTTTTTCAAAATATTTATTGTAGAAGATGAACCATGGTACGGCGAAATGCTAAAATACCACCTTTCACTTAACCCGGATTATGATGTTCATTTATTTGATAACGCGGTGGAATGTATTAACAACCTTCACCTAAAACCAAATGTTTTATGTATTGATTATAATTTGCCAGATATGAGTGGTGACAAATTATACTCTAAAATTAAGTCTTATAATTCATCAATCCCAGTCATTGTAATAAGTGGTCAGGATGAAATTAGCGTAGCTCTTAGACTGCTAAAAAGTGGAGTTTATGATTATATTATCAAGGATGACAACACAAAAGAAATTTTGTGGAACAGTATCTTACACATTAGGGAAAATAATAACCTGAAGAAGGAAATTGATGACCTAAAGGAGAAATTAGAAACAAAGTTTGATTTTGAGAAAACAATTATTGGTAAAAGCAAGGCCATTAAAAAACAATATGATTATATTAGAAATGCAATTGAATCAAATATTAATGTTCTAATTACAGGAGAAACAGGTACCGGAAAAGAGGTTGTTGCAAAAGCTATTCACTATTCCAGCACAAAGAAAAAGAAGCCATTCATTGCAATAAATATGGCAGCAATTCCAAAGGAACTAGTAGAGAGTGAGTTGTTTGGTCACGAAAAGGGAGCATTTACAGGAGCTATTTCCAGAAAACCTGGAAAGTTTGAACAAGCAAAGGATGGTACAATATTTCTGGACGAAATCGCCGAGTTAGACATTAATATGCAAGTTAAACTATTAAGAGCACTTCAGGAAAAGGAAGTTACCAGAGTGGGAGGATCAGAAATTGTAAAAATTAACGCAAGAATAATATCTGCTACCCACCAAAATCTAACTTCACTTGTAAAGGAAGGGCGTTTTAGACAGGATCTGTATTACAGGATAATTGGCCTTCCCATCGAGTTGCCTCCATTAAGAAACAGAGACAATGATATCCTAATCCTGGCCAGATATTTTATCGATGAATATGCAAAAGAAAATAAAATAAAACCCCTTGAAATATCAAATGAAGCTCAGGAACAATTAATGAAATACAGTTTCCCGGGTAATGTTAGAGAGTTAAAATCTGTTGTTGATCTGGCATGCGTATTATCAGACGGGAAAAGGATAAAGTCTGATAATATTTCTTTCCAAATAGATATCCTTGAAGATGACCTATTCACAAAAATAGAAAAGACCCTCAAAGAATACAATGCCGATATTATTAACTATTTCCTTAATAAATACAATGACAATGTAATGACAGTAGCAAAGAAACTTGACATTGGTAAGTCAACAATTTACAACTTAATAAAAGCACAAAAAGATAACACTGAATAGTTAAATTGATAAACCTATGAAAGAATTAGACCTTGACTATAAAGCCATTATTGACGCAACACTTGATGCCGTAATTATAATTGATAATCAGGGTAAAATTATAGAATGGAACACCAATGCTCAGGAGATTTTCTATTGGGCTAAGGACGAGGTTTTGGATAGGTTCCTGTTTGAATTTATCATTCCAAAAAGGTTTGTGGAAGCCCATAAAAATGGCATTAGAAAGTATTTTGAGACTGGAGAAGGCCCCGTACTAAATAAACGTATTGAAATCGTTGGAATTAATAAAAACAAAAAAGAATTTCCTGTAGAATTAACTATAAAACCACTTAAGGTAAAGGGTGAAACATTTTTTAGCGCTTTTATTAGGGATATAAGTCCAAGAGTTAAAATGCAAAATACCATAAATGAAGAGCGTACGCTTTTCAGCAGGATGATTGAAAGCATTTCAGACCCTATTTTCTATAAAACAATATCTCATGAGTATCTAAGGTGCAACCAGGCGTTTGCTGATATTCACGGAAAGAAACCCAATGATATTATAGGAACAAGCGACTATGATCTTTATAATAATAAGGATGCTCAGGAATTTATCGATTCTGATCTGGATGTAATACAAAACAAGAAAGTGGTTATCAATGAAGAATGGTTCAAGTACAAAAATGGCAATAGAAAATACTTGTATACATTAAAGCTTCCTTCATATGATGATGATGGTAATGTGATTGGTATTGTGGGCATTTGCCGAGACTTAACGGAAATAAAGAAAGCAGAGTCGAAACTTCGACATTTAAATATTGAAATGCAGAAGGTCATAAAGAAGCTAAAGGAGAATGAAAAATATTTACAGGGGATTAACAGATTCGCCCAGGAGGTACTAAATCAGAATACCATATCTGAAATTATCTGGACTGTTTCAAACAACCTAATAAATGATCTAGACCTTGTAGATTGTGTTATTTATCTTATGGATGAGGATAAGAAAAACCTTATTCAAAGAGCCGCTTTTGGGCCTAAACAACAAAGCTCCGATGAAGTAAAGGATCCCCTTGTTCTACCCATTGGAAAAGGTGTTGTTGGAACAGTAGCAAAAACTGGAAAAAGCGAGATTATAGCCGATAGCAGTACTGATAGCCGATATGTTGTAGATGATGAAGTCAGACTTTCGGAAATTACAGTTCCTATTATTGCCGATGGCGAGGTAATTGGTATCATTGATTCCGAACACCCAAAAAAGAACTATTTCACGCAAGCCCATCTTGAAAAATTACAAACCGTGGCAAACCTGATTTCTGTAAGGTTAAAATCTGCTATTAATCAGGAAAAACTAAATACGGCTCAAAATAGCATTACAAAGTTATCAGCTGCAGTTGAACAAAGCACTCTTCCAATCGTAATTACAGATAGTGATGGTATAATTGAATTTGTAAACCCTGCCTTTGAGCGCTTATCTGGATATAAATCATCAGAATCCATAGGTCGCAAAACAAACCTGCTTAAATCAGGTGAGCAATCTGACTCATTCTATGATGAGCTTTGGGAAACAATATTACAAGGTAAAAAATGGACCGGTGAAATCATTAATAAAAACAAAAGCGGTAAGAAATACTGGGTTCTGGTATCGGTTTCACCAATACTTGACATCAATAATGAGGTTACTAACTTTGTTTATATCCAAACAGATATCACCCAGTTAAAGAGACTTGAAAAGGAATTGTTAGATGCTAAATCTAAGGCCGAGGAAGCCGATAAGTCTAAAAGTCAGTTTATCGCAAATATGAGCCATGAAATACGAACTCCATTAAATGGTATAATTGGTATGATAAGGGAGTTTAACAAGGAAACTGTTTCAAAAGCTCAGGAGGAGAATATAGCAAGCGCAATGAATGCTTCGCAACATTTGCTTTCGCTTATTAATGATATTCTTGATATTACTAAAATAGAGGCTGGTGAGTTTAGTATTTCTAAGTCACACTTTAGTATAGAAACACTCCTAAATGATGTTTCATCAATTTTAAAACCACAAGCTGTTGATAAAGGTGTTGGATTTAAAATAAACCTGGAAACAAGTACTCCCAAGGTTTTTTCCGGCGATGAATCAAGAATCAGACAGATCCTGATAAATATCGCTGGTAACTCCATAAAATTTACTAATGATGGAATGGTTGGCATTGATTGTAACAATGAAGGCAAAGTTGCTGATGGTATCTATAAAATAGTAATTACTATTACCGATACGGGAATAGGCATGGATGATGATTTTGTTGATAGTATTTTCCGGAAATTTCAACAGGAGGACCTATCCATTACCAGAAAGTATGGAGGAACTGGGCTCGGGTTATTCATTTCAAAACAACTTGTTGAAATAATGGATGGTTCCATTTCCATTGAAAGCCAAAAAGGTAAGGGAACGAAAGTTAAAATAACTCTTCCTCTTTGTTTAGGTGATGAAAACAAAGTCATTACAAAAGAGGTGTCTGTTGACAATGTTTTGCTGGACAACGCAAATGTATTGCTTGTTGAAGATAATGAGTTGAACCGGGCAGTTGCTTGCAATACGCTTGAGACTTTTAATATAATTGTTACAGAGGCGGTAAATGGTAAGGAAGCAGTAAATGCAGTAAAGGAAAACCATTTCGATCTTATCCTTATGGATATTCAGATGCCTGAAATGAATGGCTTTGAAGCTACTAGAGTCATTCGGGAAAAACTAATAGTAAAAACACCGATTATTGCTCTTACTGCAAATGCCATAAAAACTGAGATTGATAAATGTTTAGAGCTTGGAATGAATGGTTACATAACGAAACCATATGAAGAGGACGATCTTATTCAGCTGATTTCAAAACATATAAAAGCCAATCCTATAAATAAGGAAGCCAATGAAACAAACATTATAAAGGAAGTATCTATTTCTGAACCATATAGTCTGGAAAGACTTAAGCAAATGAGCAGGGGCAATGATGCTTTTGTTAAGAAAATGCTTAACCTTTTTGTAGATAACTTCCCTGAGTATATTGAACAATTTGATGAATATCAATCAAAAGGAAATATAGATAAAATCAGAAAACTAGCCCATAAAATAAAGCCTATTGTCAACGAAATAGAAATTGATTCCATAAAGGATGATATCATTTTTCTAGATAGTGAAAAAATAGAAAAAGTCAGCCCTGAAAAGTTAAATGGGCATATTGATAAAGTCCGAAATGTGCTTTCTGAAGTTGTCCAATTGATTATGGAACGCGAATTGTTATCATAATTATTTTAAGTTTTTTCCATATTGTGGAAATCCTTATTGGTTTTCAGAATTATTCCTCTGTTTCTAATTATAACCACCTGCATATAAAGGTTATACGATTATGGTTTAATGTTTGACCCAGTAATGTCAAAATATATTGACATGAAAAAAACATTATTCTTACTACTTATGACCATCCCTGTTTTATTATCATACAGCGGATCGGCACCTTCAACTTACTTCAACCTATACGTACCGCCTAACAACGATCCTGTTAATAGAAATGTGGCTTTAATAGTTACTGCAATTCAGGACAGTACTTCATTTTCTATAACGGACGATGGAGATGATGGAGATACTGATGATTCAGTATCAGGTTTATTGATGGCTGGTCAATCCTATGTGCTTTACATCAAAGATAATGGCATTAATGATGATGCAGCCACAGCCTCCGGTGGTCAGTTAACCAGAGATGGGGATTATTTCATTGTAAACAGTGATAAACTGGTTTATACATCAATGTCAACAGATAGCGACTGGCAGCATGATTTTGTAAGCTCGGTAAATAAAAAATCTGTTGGAGAAAAGTTTATTGTATATGCTCCAAAAATCACAGGTTCACTAAGAGACCTGAATGTGTTTGCATATGAGGACAATACAAGTGTAACAATATCCAAAATATCAAATTCGTCGACTACAAGTACAGGATACACCGATGTGGACATAAATAATAAAACAATTGTAGTTCAGAAAACCATAAATCGTGGTCAGGATCTGATACATTATTTCCCTGAGGGTCGAAATATTATGAATACTGGCGAAACCTATATGATAGAGTGCAATAAGGGTGCCAGCGTTCAGTATGGAGCTCTATATCAAAATTCAAGAGATGGTGGAGCCTATGTGCCTTCTTCAAACGGAAGCTCATCAGGAGAGCTGTTTTACTTTGCAGTACCTTATCAATCAGGTGGTGAGCAGGAGATCAGGGTTGTTTCATGGGATGATAATAATAGTGTTGTACTTGAACGATATCTAAATGGAAGTTGGGTTACAATGAAACAATGGAGCCTCGACAGGTTTGAGCCTAAAGACTGGGTAGGGAAACAAAATGGGAATTCTACATTTCCGACGGTGTTCAGAATAACTTGTTCCTCAGGTAAAAAGGTTTCTGTTTTTGAAGCAAACTGGATGGAAACGGGGTCAACCAACACCTCAGATATGGCAACTATGGTTAGTTCTGAAAGTGGAACAGCTTCAGGAAAAGATTTCCTTGTATATATGTTACCTCCCTCCAAACAGACAAATGTTATAAATCCATTTACAGGAGACTATTTCGATGGAAGTATCAGTCACCTGTATTTGTTTGCAGGTTCAGAAAACACAGTGGTAACAATAAAAGATGCAAAAACCGATGGTCAGGTATTGAATAGAACTTATAATATTGATGCCGGGAAGTACGCAGATGCTTTTTTCACAGTTGAAGAATGGAAGAGTATCTACAATGGAACTGGTACACCTTCCGGAGATGAAAGACCTTATGTACTAATTGAATCCACCGAAAACATATCTGTTGTCACGGCAAATCCAAACGATAACTGGATGATGTATTTCGGATCCTCACTGCCTCACTCTTTTAATATTGATGGAACCATTTCACAACAATCAGCCATACCAGGTGATACAATTGTAAGCTATTCAAATATAACTGTTGAAGGAAATAACACGGTTATAAACACTTCTGCATCAGTTATAGTTGGTTCCGGTGGCATTCCTTTTGAGTCAACATTTATTAATGAAACCTCAAATGATAGTATTCAGGGTGTCATTACCTTTGGTGAGAATCACTCAGAAATAGAGTTTGACAGTTTACCAGACTTAAATTCCACAGACGATTATATAATTCAGAATAAGCTGATTATTTCTTCATCCTATAACAATGGTCAGCCAATAGAACCAGGAACTGTAATCATAGTTGAGACAATATTAACTGGTGAAGTTGATGGAGAGACTCAGCAGACAATTCTGGCACAAGGAATAGAAAATGGTTCGGACAATACCACAAATCTAAACTTCAACAGTTGTGGTTCAGGACCACTTGTAAATACGAATACTGACAGTTGGAATGGTAGTTGGATAGATTATAACGGAGATGGTTGGGAAGACTTGTATGTTACCAATAGAGAAGAAAATCTACCAAATCAGCTGTTCGAAAATAATGGAGATGGATCATTTAGTCTGATAAACAATAGTTCACTTTCCAATTACAAAGCCAAGACTGTTAGTAATATCTGGGCAGATATAAATAATGATGGAAATATCGATGCGCTAATAATAAATGCCACCGGTAAAAGAAGCTCATTATTCATTAATAACGGGGATGGTACATTTTCCGAAAGCATGACCTCCGGCATCGAACCTGATCCGGAATATTTTCATGGAGCAGCATTTGCCGACTTTGATAATGATGGTTATGTTGATCTTATAATCACAAACTTCTTCCCAACAAAGTTTCATCAACTATATAAAAACAATGGTGACAACACTTTTGAACTGATTACAAATACTCCGGTTACAATGGAAAGTGAAAGGGCGATGGCACCCATACTTTCAGATTATAATAATGATGGTCTTGTAGATATCTTTATTCCAAATGGAAATGATAGCCCTAACTCCTTATTCAAAAACATTGGTAGTTTTCAATTTGAAAAGATTACCGTGGGGGCTATTGTTAATGACGCTAAGAATTCAGTGGGTGCAGTTTGGGGCGATTTTGACAATGATAATGACATGGATCTTTTTGTAGCAAACGCATCAGGACAAAACAATGATCTTTACGCCAATAATGGGGATGGTACATTTATAAAACTATCATCGGCAATTATAAGTCAGGAAGGTGGGCATAGTCATAGTGCAACAATGATGGACCTTGACAATGATGGTGATCTGGATATATTTGTAAGCAATGACCAGGGGCCAAATTTCTATTATACAAATAATGGGGATGGCACATTTTCCAGAAAACTTGATGAATTGATTGCCTCAGACTTTGGTAATTCATATGGTGTTTCATGGGCTGACTATAATAAAACCGGATTTATGGATGCAGTTGTGGCAACACACAGCAATGATAATAATAAGCTATTCTGCAATAATGGAAATGCAAATAACTGGCTCAATGTTCGTTTAACAGGAACATCCAGTAATAGATCTGCTCTGGGAGCTAAAGTTGGTGTTAAGTCATCCCTAGGGTGGCAGTACAAGGAGGTATTGCCGGTATCAGGATTTGGAGGTCAGAACAGTATAAGGACTCATTTTGGGCTTGGTAGCTCCAATTCTATTGACAGCATTTCTATTATATGGCCTTCAGGAAACAGGCAACATGTTACTTCCGGGGTAAATATCAACACCTTTATAACCATAATTGAAGAAGAGTCAAATATTCTGAATGGAGTTACATTCAATGATAAAAATCAGAATGGAGTAAAGGATGAGAATGAAGAAACAATTGGTGGGATAAAGATCAATATCTCTCCATCTAATCATAGTTTATCTAGTAATACAATTGGTGGTTTTCATATCAGGTTGGCTGATGGAGATTATACTCTTAGCCTTCCTGATCTGATTCATTGGACATCTCCGGGCAATACAAGTTTTCAGCTCAGCCCATCTAACGATAGTATTTACCTCGAAATACCATTATATGCGGACGAAACAGGGCATGATCTGAAGGTTGACTTTGCCACAACAGCCTGGAGAAGAGGTTTTACAAACAACACAGTAATTCAGGCAATAAATCTGGGTACAGAAAAAGTATATAATGTTTCCGTTATTCTGGATTATCCGGAAGAGGGAACGATTGTTAGTTCTGAAAAGGATTTTATAGAGATTACAGACAATTCCTTTGAGTGGATTATTGATTCCTTGTCTCCTGGTGAGAATATTGGTTTTCTTGCAATCGACAGTATATTCCTTTCTGCATCTACAGGTCAAATGCTATCTCTGACAGCAAATATATCAGCAGATGGAATTGAGCTGGAGCCTTCCAATAATACCAATACACAGGAAATTGAAGTTGTGGGTGCTATCGATCCAAATGATATTCTTGTGTCACCCAAAGGAGAAAGAGCCGAAGGTTATATATCCAAAGAACAATGGCTTACATATACTATTAGGTTTCAAAATGTGGGTACCTATTATGCAACTATGGTAAATATCGAAAATCAAATACCCGAATATCTCAATCTAAATTCATTCGAGGTGGTGTCATCAAGTCATTCATACAATTATAATATTGATGAAAAAGGCGTGCTAAGTATACAATACCTGGGAATTAACCTTCCTGACAGCACAACCAATGAGGAAGAAAGTCATGGATACTTTAAATACACAATACATCCTCAGGAAGAATTAATGGGCCAGGAAAGAATTGTAAACCAGGCGTCAATTGTTTTTGACTTTGAAGAGGCAATTGTAACAAATACTGTATTAAACACCATTAAGTACAGTAAGAATGATGTGTACAAACTAATTGTATATCCAAATCCGGCTATTGACGAAACAAGTATTGCCATTGATCTGGAATACTTTAAGTTCAACTACTCACCCAGGATAGTTTCGTATTCGGTAGTAAGCATTGAAAGTGGTCAGACATATCTGTCAGAAGAGGTAAGTACAAATGAGGTAATAATTGCTCTTGACAATATACCTTCCGGTTATTATCTGCTATACGCAATTGATGAGGAAGGAAATATTCATACGGGAAAGCTTATCAAACCCTAGATTTAGTTAATCATTGGATCAATTTTAATTGTTTGAGCGGATTCCAGATTTTGGAATCCGCTTTTGTTTTTTGGAATGTCCTGTTTTGGCACACCTGTACAGTGTCTGATATTCAGTATGTTTTGTCGGAAGGAATGCTTTTGGCATAAGTAAATCAAACAATAAAAAATAGAAACAATGGAAACAAAAAATAAACTTAAGATTTATGTGGTTGATGACGAAATCATGTATCTGGGAGTGTTTGAGCAATACCTTCTTAACGGAGGATATAAAGACATAACAACTTTCGATAATGGTGATGATTGTATCAACAGTTTACAAAACAAGCCGGATGTTATATTCCTGGATTATAATATGGATAACCTTACCGGATATGATGTACTAAAGAAAATCAAACGATATGATCCGAATATCCACGTGATAATGATATCGGGACAGGAAGAGATCAAAGCAGCTGTTAATACACTTAAGCATGGCGCCTTCGATTATATTCAGAAGGGTGATGACACTGAAGAAAAAATTATCGAAGTACTTGAAAAAGTAATGAAGGTAACAGAGGCTCTTCAGCGTTCAAAACCAGGTTTATTAAGTAAAGTATTTCAATTCCTGTAGTCATGAGATATCTAATGCTAATAATAATTGTTGCTGCTCTGTCCTCATGCAAAACATCGAATATGTTTATGGAGGAAAAGCGTGACAGAAATTCTGATATCAGTGCTCTGGACAGTTCATTCTTTTACAATCCTGAATATCAATACAGGATCAGAAAAGATGATAAGATCAATATCAGTGTGTGGAATCAGGATGAGCTAAGCGTAGGTTCTGTTTATGGACACTACAACTCAAACGAGGTTTATGGTAAATGGCTGATGGTAGATGCCAATGGAAACATTGAGGCACCAAAACTGGGGACAATAAATGTTTTGGACAAAACCGTGATCGAAGTTAAAGATACAATTAGAAGCATGTTCACCAAATGGATGGTTTCACCTATTGTTGATGTTAAAGTCCTTAACAGAGAAATAACTGTTCTTGGTGAAGTAAAAGAGCCTCAGGTTATCACTGTTGATAAGGATCAGAACACCTTACTGGAAATGATATCAAAGTGTGAAGGTTTTGCTGAATATGCGAACCTTAAATACATTAAGATCCTGAGGCAGGAAGGTGAAAATGTAAGAGTTGCAAATGTTGACCTCAGCAAATCAGGCCACTATCTTATGAAAAACATCCAGCTACATCCGGGAGATGTTGTAATGGTTACCTCCAAATCCTATAAGGAATTCGATAAACGTATTTCAAACCTTATTCCATTCGCTACAGCAATTACAGCAGCTGTGCTGTTATTCGGAGTGCTATAAACTAATTGTCATGGAAGAAAATTTTAGAATATTAAAACCATATCTGAGGGGATTACCATTTATCATCCTGTCGTTGGTAGTTGCATTTATGGTATCCAAAAAATACCTGAACTACGTAACACCAATGTATGAAAGCACCGCCAAGCTAAGGCTGGCAGATGTTAATGATGGTGTACCGAGCAGTAACCTGTTCAAAGATCTTGATGTGTTTACTACTGCCAATGAAATTGCTGCGGAAATTGAGGTAATCAAATCTGAGGTGCTGCTTGACAAAGTGCTGGACAGCCTGGATTTTGATATGGAAGTTTTCAGAAAAGGCAAAATCAAAACCGATGAACTTTATCACGACTCTCCTCTTAATATCGAATATGATATACTGGATCCTGATGCCTATGACAAACTATATGAGGTTAAAGTACTTGATAAAACAAACTTTCAAATCTCTGAAAGCGGAAGTGATGTATCACAGCCCGGGATTATTGGCGACACATTGATTTTCGACGGTGTTATGTTGCGAATCTCACCAAACCCAAACTATCTGATGGCTAATCCACATGTACAAATAATGGATGATTATCAGTTCCGTATACTAAGCAGACCAAAGCTTATTGCAAATGTTAAATCGAAGCTTGATGTAATAGCTGTTGATAAGGATGTTGCAGTATTACGCATCAATTTCAAATCTCCAAATCCGGAAAAAGCTTCAATTCTGGTAAATACTCTTTCTGAGGTATATATCAATGACTATATAGAGAACAAATACAAGGCTGCAAATGTAACTGTCATGTTTCTGCAGGAGCAGATAAATTCTGTTCTGGCAAAGCTTTCTGTAGCTGAAAACAGTATTCAGAATTTTCGTGAAGATAAGGGTGTTACTAATATTCTTCAGGAAACGGAAACTGACCTGAGAAAAATCGCACAGCTAAAAATTCAGCAAACCAATATTAAAATGAATCTGGATGCCATTGAAGAACTTACCAGATACATTCAGGAGGGACAGGAAAACTTCCTTGAGCTGGCACCAAATTTCGAAGCCTTTACAGATCTGTTATCCACGGAAATCATTAAAGAAATTAAGGCCTTGCAGGCAAAAAAGAGAGACCTTCTGATAACCTTCACACCAAACAATGAGAAGGTAATGGTGATCGATGAAAAAATATATGATCTGACAAGCTATTTGGCTGAGAGTATAAATAATACATACAAAAACCTGAGGATAAAATATGATCGTATAACTGAAGAAATAAACCGGGCAGAAACAGTTTTTGAAGTTATCCCTGAAAAGGAAAGAATGTTAAAAATACTGAACAGAGAGTTTAAAATTTACCAGCAATCCTATGTATTCCTTAACGAAAAACGTATTGAGGCTGAGATAGCTCAGGCTGCTAGAATATCTTTCCACAGAATAATAACATATGCACAAACTCCAAAGGATCCTATTTCACCTAATGGAATAATTATTCTAAGTGTTGCTACAATTCTGGGACTGATGGGAGCCGTTATACTAATCTATATTATCCATCTTGTTAAGGCAAAGGTTAACGACAAGCAAACCGTTGAATCAAACTCCATGATTCCAATCTCGATGCTCACTCCGCTACTTAAGAATAAGACAGTTGCAAATAACTACTTCATGCAAACAGCTCTTGAGCTGGAGGTTAAAGGCCTTCTTGTTCCTAAAAACATTATTTGTTTTAGTTCATATAAATACAAATCAGGTGCTGAATATATTAGTGTAAACCTTGCAAAAACATCTGCTCAACAGGGGATGAAGGTTCTTATAATAGATGTGGAAGACAAATTAGATATTAATCCTGATTCCACAGGAAATATTCATGATAATCTTGATATAGTATCACTGTCTGATGATTCATTCAGTTACTACACGAAAGCAGCGATGCAGAATCACCTGGAATCACTCAGGAAAGATTATGATGTTGTGTTTATGATAAATGAATTAATAGGAACCGGAAGATCAACAATGTTTATGAGTCTATCAACAGTTAATATTATAACACTGGATACAAGAAAAACTCAGGTTAAGAGAATCACAGAATCGGACTTGCTCAATGAAGAATATAATCTGCCATCGGTTTATTTCGCTCTGAATAGATATGGCTACAATCCAAATATTGTGGTAGACATCTGTAAGATACTTTCAAGGATATTTAATATCAAAAAGCGCACAAAATAATGGAGCTGTTTAAGAAAATATCAATGAATAAAAAGGTCTTTCTAATTCTGGATCAGGGGGTTTTCAGTGGTACAAGCTTTCTTGTAACCATTATTCTGGCTCACTTATTTGCACCGAAGGTATTTGGGGTTTTTGCTTCAGTTATTCTGTTTATCTATTTATTGATCAGCATTCTTAATTCACTTGTAATACAACCACTTCAGGTGAGTATGGCAAGGGTAGAAGATCTAAAAAGCTATATTAGTTTTAGTTTCTGGGTGCAGTTATTTATTTCTGTCATCCTCTCTTCTCTGATCTGGTTAATTCTTAACACCGATATTACTGTGCTGAAAGAGTACAATCATCTTGCATGGCCAGTAATTGGTTTAACTACTACCATGGTAATGCACGATTATTTCAGAAAGCTCTTCCTTGCCTGTAATAAAATTCAACGTGCACTGATCATTGATATATCAAGTGCGATATTTTATGGTTCAGCATTGGTAATCTCCTATCTATCAACGATTCCAAAGCTTGACCACACGATGATCTATTTTTCGTTTGGGTACCTGCCTGGAATGATATGGAGTATAATTGCTATCTCGCCAGGAAAAGTAAGAAAGAATGATCTCATTCACTTTTCAAAAATGCACTACCAGCAGTCGAAATGGCTGTTACTTACAGCATTGGTACAATGGTGGTCAACCAACCTTTTTGTGGTTGCCTCCGGTTTATTTATAGGTTTAAAGGCTTTGGGAGCATTCAGACTGGTGCAATCAATATTCGGAGTATTCAACATGCTACTTCAGACATTTGAAAACTATGTGCTTCCGCAAACATCAAGGTTGATGGTTTCCTCCATTGAAGAGGCAAGAATTTACCTTAAAAATATAAGTATGAAAACATCATTGTTTGCAGGTCTGATTCTTGTGTTAACCTTTGTATTTGCAGAACCCATTATAATTTTTGCCGGTGGTTCGAAATACGCCGAATATTCATTTGTTGTTCGGGGAATGGTGATTCTTTATGGATTGATATTCTTTGGATATCCTATAAGAATGGCAATAAGAGCCATGGTATTAAACAGACACTATTTCATTGCATATCTGATCTCATTGATTGCAAGTTTAATATCGTTCAGCTATCTGCTGGAAAATTTTGAGCTTCTTGGCGCATTGACAGGTCTGATAATATCACAACTTGTATTAATAATTTACTGGCAAACAATACTAACTAAAAGAAAATTACTACTATGGAAATAATTCATCTAATCTTAGGAAAAGCCAATCCCGATCGAATGAATGGGGTTAATAAAGTTGTCTATCAGCTGGCTACAAAACAAAAGCAATCGGGCAGAGAAGTGTCGGTTTGGGGAATTACAAAGGATCTGACTCATAATTATGGTGACAGAAATTTCAAAACTGTTCTATTCCCGGCGAAAAGAAATCCGTTTCAGCTTGATAATTCACTTAAAAAGGCTATTAAGTCAAAGAAAGGAACAGCTGTTTTCCATCTGCATGGTGGCTGGATTCCGGTATACTATACTGCAGTAAAGTTTATGAATGATAGTAATATCCCGGTGGTAATAACCCCACATGGCAATTACAATGCAGTTTCGATGCAAAGAAGTAATATTAAGAAGAAAATATATTTTAGGATTTTTGAAAAAACCATGTTGGAAATGGTTAATAAGGTACACTCATTGGGAGAAAGTGAGATAAAGGGGTTAAATGAGTTGTATCCAAATAGCAAATCGATGTTATTCCCTTATGGTTTTGATGCTTTAGAAAATATTGAAGAAAAAACAACCTGGTCGTCATCCTTTATTATTGGATATATGGGGCGACTTGATATATTCCATAAGGGTCTGGATCTGCTGATACTGGCTTATGACGAGTTTCAAAAGAAGGTTCCAAGTTCAGAACTATGGATCATTGGTGATGGTGAGGGCAGAGCTGAGCTTGAATCAATGGTCAATAGCAGGAACCTTGAGAAAAAGGTTAGGTTTCTTGGAAGCAAGTTTGGCAGTGAAAAGGATGAGCTTATGAAAAAGCTTGACATTTTCACCCATTCATCACGAATGGAAGGAATGCCTACCTCAGTGCTTGAAGCCAGTAATCTAGGAATACCTAGTGTTGTTACCAGGGCTACAAATATTGGTGGACTAATTACCAATATGAATGCCGGTATTTCAGTTGAGGATTCAGATCCAAAAGCTCTTGCAATGGGTTTTAATCGTATGTATCAGTTAAAGCAAAACGATACTCTTACTGAGCTTGGTGATAACGCAAAAAATATGGTGAAATCAGAATTCAACTGGGAAAAAGCCCTTGTTCGTTTCGATCAACTTTATAGCTAAAAATGAAACCACTAAAGTCAGAACATATAAGGTTTATTTCAAAAGTTAACAGGTGGTTATTGATCCTCCTTGTTCTTATGATCGCATGCTTCTTCTCATGGAGCGAGAATGTTCTTATCACCAGGGCAATTAAGGTAGTGGGTAGAATGAGTGTTCTGATTGGTTCATACTGGATTTACCGGAAAATAATTTCTTACGGTGCTGTTGATACCCTCAGGTGGCATAATCCAATGGTACTGATTGTATATGGCATATATCTGTTATTGGGTTTTGCCTCCTTTATGTGGAGCACAAATGTGGGTTATAGCTCGCTGCAATGGTTTATGACATCACAAACTCTTGTATTTTGCTATTTCTTTATCAGAAGCATTTATCTGCTTGATGAATTTTTCCCGGGGCACAATGTTAAACTATATAACCTGCTTGGCAATTCTTCTTTCATTCTGATACTTGTTTTCGTTATTGGAATGTGGGTTAAGCCAGAGGTGTTCTTCCGCCTTACACATGGTGGTGAAGAGGCCAGATTGGGTGGCTACCTTATGAATCCCAACGAACTGGGAATGCTTGCCGCGATAGGAGTATCCGGATTAATCTTCGATATCTACAGAAATCACAGAAAATGGTTTACAATACTGAAAATAGCAATCCTTTTCTATGCTCTTATATCAACAGGATCAAGATCATCATTGATTGGTACATTTCTTATCATCGGGTTCCATATTAAGCAATCCAATAATATTAAGCTAAAACTTGCAGTCATTACTGTTATGATAATAGCCGCACCCTATGCGGTTCATAAAGTTGTATTAAAAGATGGTGATAGCGAACGCCTTGAAGAGGTGTTAAGCATGACTGGAAGGCTTCCTTTTTGGAAGGCATTAATTCTGGAGGGCTTACCCAGAGAGCCATTACTTGGTTTTGGGTTCATGAGAATAGACTATAACGAATACTTTTCAAGTACGCATACCTATGCTGCGAAAATGACCCATAACACTTTTATACAGGTACTGATGAACCTGGGATTTATTGGAATAACCCTTATCATCTTTCAAATGATATTTACCTTCAGCGCTATCGCCAGAGAAAGGAAGGAAAAGAAGCTTATGATCTATGGTATGTTGATTCCCTTAATTATTAACTCATTTACAGAGTTTGGAATCTTTGGTGAGTCTAACTATGGTATTCTTTTCTATCAACTATTACTTATTTATGTGTCCTATAAGAAAAGTAATATCCTAAGTCCCAAAAATCGCATATATCTTAAAAAAAGAAGACCTGAATTATTCAAAGATGATCAACTACAGATAATACACTAAACAGAATACTTTCCATATTTTGGAAAATCAACTATTTGGCACCAACCCACACTCCTGATTAACAGCATTATAGCTTTCTGGCAGCCGGTTTGAAATAAACAAGTAATCAAAATTTCAAACTATGGAATCAATATTTGAGAAACTTGGAATTCAACTATCTGAAAATGGAGATAGTTCTACTTCTATTCTAATAATTAAAAATCCTGATGGAACACCGAGATGGATCTGCAATGCAAAAAGCGGAAAACCTGTATTTCTTAAGTTTTATCTTGCATCAACACTAAGATCATGGATATTTGCCACTTTCATCAGGCTTGTATTTTTACTTGGAATACAGAGGTTTGTATTTGACACCACAGAGATCAGATACGATAAGAAATATTCTGGAGGTAGAAGATTATTTAATCCTGATTCGATCAGATGGGCTGTTTTTACAGGCACGCCCGGGCCAAACAATAAGTTTCTTGTCTTTAAAGAAAATAAATCCGGAGGAAGCTTCTTCAAAGTTGCCAATACTCTGAATTCAAGAAGGCTTATTGAAAACGAAGCCTCTGTTACATCAATGTTGGATGGGTTAAACCCAACTTCATTTTGCTATCCGTCAGCAACTAAGGTCAGCAAGAATATTGTACGCTTCAGTGATATATCAGCTTATGGAAAACGCAGTGGTTACCTCACTGAAAAGCATAAAATTGTTCTGAGGGAACTACAGGAGAAAACGCAAATAACCCTTGACACGGATCTCCTTCCAATTATCAAACAATCGGAGAAAAAACTTGAATATCTGGAGTCGATAAATGACAAAAGAATGCCGGAAGGAATCATCAGGAAACTAAGGTTAATGCAAAAAGGCATAACAAATCAAAGTATAAATGTGGCATTATGTCATGGTGATTTTACACCATGGAATATGTATGAAAACAAAATAGGTCTTTCGATATACGACTGGGAACTCTCGAATCCATTAACTCCTATTGGTTTTGATGCATTCCATTTTATTTTTCAACAGGGAATACTTGTTGACAGAACAGCATGGGTTAAGATCAGAAGTGAAATTGATAAGCAGTTTGCAGACAAATTCCTTAAAATTTCAGATGATGAACTCAAAAAATACCTTGAACTATATCTATGGATAAACACCATTTCAAACCTGCATCTTTTTGCAAAACAGGCTAATTGGCATTTGCAAATACACTGGCTGATTGATACCTGGAATGATGCTCTTAGTGATTGTATGTCTTCTCAAAAATCAAACAGGGAACTGGTGATAATGGACGTATTCGACCTTATGTATAAACATGAATATGCAGCAGTAAAATTTCCAAGATCTATTCCGGAAAGCCTGTCTGAACTATCTGATATCGATCTGCTAGTTTCTAAAAAGAATGCCGCTAAGATGATAAAAGTATTGAAAAGTCACCCTCTGGTAGATCAGATTAAAAGTGATAATAAATCCTTTATGGGCTCATATCTTCTGTTTTTAAAAGATGGGTCATTACTGGCAATTGATCTGATCTGGAAATTTAAAAGAAAGTCTCTTCAGTTGCTGGACCTTAATAAAATAAGATCACAGGCTAAAGAAGTAATTCATGGCGTTCGTCATATCAACAACCCGGATCTTGCAAGATATGTTGGTCTGTTCTATTCGCTTAACGGGGCAAAGGTCCCTGAAAAATATAAAGATGTAATCACCCTGCTCAATAAGGGTGGTCAATCATTGGACTCAGAGATACTTTCAGCTACTAAAACCAATAATGCTGAGCCCCTGATAAATGGTCTGCGTAATATGCCTCACAATAAAGGTTTTAATCGTGTTAGGAATTTGATTTCATATTATTTGGATACAGTCAGGTCTCTTTTCTCGTTTAATGGTCTTATTATTACCTTCAGTGGTGTAGATGGTGCTGGAAAATCAACGATAATTGAGAATCTGAAGGTTGAGCTGGAAAAAAGATTAAGAAGAAGGGTGGTTGTTCTTCGTCACAGGCCTTCGTTACTACCAATTCTCAGCGCCTGGACCTTAGGCAGGGAAAAAGCTGAACAAGAGGCAGCGGAAAGGCTTCCCCGACAGGGAAACAACAACAGCTCCATAGGATCGTTTCTGCGATTCGCATATTATTATGTTGACTATCTGTTCGGGCAGTTCTATGTATGGGTTAAGTATACACTAAGGGGTCATATCGTTCTTTACGACAGGTATTACTTTGATTTTATAAATGACAGTAAAAGAAGTAATATTTCAATACCACGCTCCATGGCAGCATTTGGTTATAATGCATTATTAAAACCTCATCTTAACTTTTTCCTTTATGCCGACCCCAATGTTATCCTAATGAGAAAGCAGGAGCTGGATAAAGGGACAATTGTTGAGCTTACCAATTCATATCTGAGCCTATTTGAGAGGCTTAATTCCGGCTCAGCTGAAAGGTATTTTCCAATTAAAAACAACGATCTAAGAAACACACTGGATATTATTCTTAATAAAACTCTAGCAAAAGTTGCATAATATGAAAACACTACTGGAAAAGATAATACAACTTAGAAATCCAAGTTTCAGGTTTGATAAAGACCTGAATTCCTATGCATTGTTTCAATTTACTGCCAACCAGGCTTGTGGAATGATCAGAGGCTTTCGATTATTTCTAAGGTTTAAAAGCCCTAAAGGAGCCCTGCTGGGAAGAGAAGTAAGATTCTTTAATATTCCAAAGATCAGTTTCGGGAAATTCATGAAGCTGGGTGATTATGTTTATATCAGCGCCCTGGGCAAAGAGGGGATTCACTTTGGAGATAATGTAAGTATAGGATCATACAGCAGACTTATTATTTCAACCTCACTAAATGATCTCGGGAGGTTTATTAAGCTAGGAAATAATGTAGGGCTTGGTGAATTCGCATACCTTGGTGGTGCAGGAGGCCTTGAAATCGGTGATGATTGTATTATAGGTCAATACCTTAGCTGTCATCCTGAAAACCACAACTATAGTGACCCGGAAACTGAAATCAGGCATCAGGGGGTAAACAGAAAAGGTATTAAAATAGGAACAAACTGCTGGATAGGCAGCAAAGTAACAATACTTGACGGGGTAAATATAGGAAGCGGAAGTATAATAGCTGCCGGTTCTGTTGTGAATAAATCATTCCCGGAAAATTCAATAATTGGTGGTGTGCCTGCCAAACTAATAAAACAACGAAATGGATAAGACTAAAACTATACTTGCAACAGCATATGCCGTGAATCCTTACAAAGGATCAGAGGATGGAATGGGCTGGAACTTTATACTTCAAATTGCAAGAAACAATAAGGTTATAGCAATAACACGAGAGAATAATGAAAAGGATATAATGCGTTATATGCGCGAGTTCCCAAATGAAGTGTATAACAATATTCAGTTCCAATATTTCGATCTTCCATACTGGCAGAGGTTCTGGAAAAAAGGAGGTCGCGGGGCAATGCTTTATTACCTTCTATGGCAAAGACAACTTGTGTCATGGGTTAAAAAACTAAATATCCATTTTGATATAAGTCATAACCTCAATTTCCACAACGACTGGACTCCAAGCTTTTTATGGAAGTTGAAAAAACCTGTAGTATGGGGTCCTGTGGGGCATCATCCAAAGATTCCTGCTCAGTATCTTAAGCCTTATCATAAGAAATACTGGATCAAAGACAGGCTAACGTGGTTAACAAAGCTGTTTTTCTGGAAATACTCCAGGTCTCTTAATAAAACTATTTCAAACTCGGATCATATCCTTTGTATGAATAACTCGGTACCGGAAACTCTGAAAATTGAAGAGTCCAATCATACAATTATGCCTTCAGTTGCTACGGAGGACCTGGGATATGCAGAAGGAAAAGAGAAGCATAAATTTCGTTTGCTTTCGGCAGGCAGATTAATTCCCTTAAAGGGCTTTGATCTGACCATTAATTCATTTGCAGAATTCCTTAACAATCTTGATCATAAAAAGAGAAATGATTGTGAGTTGTTGATCGTAGGGAAGGGGCCTGAAAAAGAAAAACTTATGAAGCTATGTGTTGATCTTGGCATTGAAAATCATGTGGTTTTCATTGACTGGATTGAAAGATCAAAATTAATGGAGCATTACAGGGAGTCATCAGCATTTGTTTTTCCATCGCATGAAGGAGCAGGAATGGTTGTTGCCGAAGCGCTTTCATTTGGTTTACCGATAATATGTCTTGACAATTGTGGTCCGGGCCAGTTTATTGATAACACATGTGGCTATGCTGTTCCTGTTCAGGAATATAGAAGTACTGTAATACAACTGTCAGAATCAATTCTAGATATTTTCAATAACCCTGAGAAAAAAAGATCCCTTTCTAAAAATGCAAGGTCAAGATATGAAGACCTGTTCCATTGGGACAAAAGAGGGGATTCTCTAATGGAAATTTACTCAAAACTATAATGACATGAAGATTTATGCTTTTCACTTACTAAACGATTACAGCGGAAGCCCAAAAGTGCTTAAACAACTCGCCAATGGGTGGATAAAAAAGGGGCTTGATGTAAATATTGTTACCAGCAAAGGAAGAGGCGGATTTTTATCTGAAATTGATGGTGCATCTCATTTGTATTTCAGCTATAAATATGCTGAAAATCCATATCTGAGACTTGTAAATTTATTTCTGAGCCAGCTAAGCCTGATATGGTTGATGATGTTCAAACTTACCAGGAAAGATATTGTTTATGTAAATACTGTGTTGCCTTTTGGCGCTGGTATAATTGGAAAGATAAAAGGGTGCAGGGTAATATATCATATGCATGAAACTTCAATGAAACCGGCTATATTAAAGAAGTTTCTTTTTGGTATTGCTGAGTTTACGGCTTCCGATGCCGTATATGTTTCAAACTATCTGCTGGAACAAGAAAGCCTAAAATCAATAAAGAAACATCTCCTTCATAATGCTATAGAAGATGATTTTCTGGATGTTGCAACAAAAACGCGTAGCATAAACAGCCTTCATAAAAATGTTCTTCTTGTTTGCTCTTTAAAGGAATACAAGGGTGTGATTGAGTATCTTGATCTTGCAAGAGCTAATCTTCAATATAATTTCAGATTAATATTAAATAGTAGCGATGAGGATATTTCACGGTTCTTTGAAGGTTACCATATACCTCACAACATTGAGATCTTAAGCACAAAAACAGATCTCCACCCCTATTACTCGTGGGCTGATGTTATCCTTAATCTGTCAAGACCTGATGGATGGATAGAAACATTCGGGCTAACCGTTATTGAAGGTATGGCATATGGTCTTCCGGCAATTGTTCCTCCTGTTGGTGGTATTACAGAACTGGTTTCTGATGGAAAAAACGGATTCAGGGTTGATTGCAGAAATATTGATAATCTTTCGGAAAAACTAAAACAAATACTTGAACCATCTCAGTACAAATTAATGGTAGCTGAATCTGAAAAAAGAATTCTGGATTTCCGTGAAAGTGTTTTCATTGATAAAAGCATGAGAATTCTCACCGCTTAGCAATTTATGGAATATTGTCCAAATTTTGGAAACCCATACAGCCCACAAAAGCTCATATCACTGATTACCTGATGATTACAGCTTTGGCCCCTAGTTTGGGTATAATAGCTAAAAAGAAATATTATGTCAGATAAAAAGAAAATAGCAATTATTGGTACGGTTGGTATACCTGCTAATTATGGAGGTTTTGAAACACTAGCAGAGCACCTCGTGAAAAATCTAAATGATGATTATGATTTTACTGTGTACTGTTCTGGTAAGAAATACCCTCAAAAAGATAGAAAACGGTCGCATCTTGGAGCAAAGCTGGTATATCTGCCATTTAATGCCAACGGCATATGGAGTATACTCTACGATACCATATCAATACTACATGCACTGCTTTTCGCAGATGTGTTGTTAATCCTTGGTGTTCCAGGGGCATGGACACTTCCTTTCGTGAGAATAATGACAAACAAGAAAATTATTATTTCAATTGATGGAATTGAATGGAAAAGGGCAAAGTGGTCATTTTTTGCAAAGCTATATCTATTCTGGGCAGAAAAGCTTGCGGTTAAATATTCACATATAGATATTTCAGACAACGAATCCATACAGGATTATACAGCATCGCGATATGGGAGCCTTAGCAGAATGATTGAATATGGATCAGATCATACTCTTAAGGTAACTCCTGAGAGCTCAGATAAAAAAGAATTTGCGTTTATAATAAAACCATATGCATTTAAAGTTTGTCGCATAGAGCCTGAAAACAATGTGCATTTGGTACTAAAGGCATTTTCCGAATTACCAAAATATCATCTGGTTTTTGTGGGAAACTGGAACAACAGTGAGTATGGTATTAATCTTAGAGAAAAATATGAAATCTATAACAACATCAGATTGTTGGATCCAATATATGAACAAAGAAAACTAGATCTTCTAAGGGGAAACGCGATATTATATATACATGGTCATTCAGCAGGTGGCACAAACCCCAGTCTTGTGGAAGCAATGTATCTTGGGTTGCCAATAGTTACATATGGTGTTTCATATAATCAATCTACCACAGAACATAAGGCTCTATATTTCAAGAGTTATGATGAGCTAAAAAATATTATTGAATCAACCCCTTTGCAGGATTTGAAATCAGTTGGCAGAAAAATGCTTTCAATTGCAAAAAGAAGGTATACCTGGACAATAATTGCTGAAAAATATAAAGCATTAGTCGTTGAAGCACTATCAGCAGAAAAGAAAGTTAATGTGATTCCTGAAATCATTAAAATTGATACTTCAAATCTACTTGAACTTGATCTCGGTCATCTCAAACACCAGCAAATATTTTTTGAAAAACGTTAAAAACTAATACCATGGATAAGATAGAACTCTTTTTATTAACACCATTTTTATCATTTATAATACTCTATATAATTGCTAATCCGGTAAGAAAAGTTGCCAAACGAATAAACCTAGTTGATAAACCTGGGGCAAGAAAAGTACATAAAAATAAAGTCCCGCTTGTTGGTGGTATATTGATAATTATTTCAGCTAGCCTGTCACTTTCAATTACCTCCGAACTTAGTGGTATTTTTGATTCACAGAGGGTATTGGTAACCGGTTCATTGATATTACTAACAATGGGAATAATCGATGACAAGTATGACCTGCGGTCAATGCTAAAACTAGGTGTACAGATAGCCCTTGCTCATTATGCTTTTGTATACGGAGTAAGAATTGAATCAATGTTTGGAATTTTTGGCTATTACCAAATCCCGTTTGCTGCACAATATGCTCTAACAATGTTAATTATTGTAGGTGTTATTAATGCCTATAACCTTATGGATGGAATAGATGGTCTTTCGGCCAGTTTAACGATCATTGGGTTAATTGCATATACAGTTGTTTCTTTGATTCTGGGTATAAATAGTTTATCAGTATTGTTTTTGGCTGTTCTCGGATCATTAATTACTTTCTTAAAATTCAATTTTTCCAAAAACAACAAGGTATTCATGGGTGATGCTGGCTCATTAGTACTTGGTTTTATGGTGGTTGTTTCAGGAATAACCCTTATTCAGGAAGCAAACAATACTATCTACATTCATCCTACGATGGCAGTGGTATTAGGAGTGTTAGCACTTCCAGTTGGAGACTCACTAAGGGTGTATAGACGAAGAATGAAAGGTGGTTATAGTCCTTTTCGTGCCGACAAAAGTCATTTTCATCATCTTGTGTTGTATTTCGGTATTAGCCATAAAAAGGCAAGCCTTGCCATTGTAATCCTTTCGATACTTATTCTATCAGTTAGTGTCTTTTTTGGTACATACTATAACTTTACATACGGTGTAGTTTCAATGTTATTGGTATTTATAATTGCTTCAAAGATAGTAGCTCTAAATTATCAACTTAGGTATTGGTCTGAAAAAATCAAGAGCATGGAAATATAGTTTACTCAATTCGACTAAATGAATCATAGGTTTTCCACTTCTCAGGTTTATAAACTGATTTTACGCTAATATTCTGAATTGATCAGTTAACTTTTCTAAAGATATCAATATCAACAATAAGAATAACGTAGGTAAGGCTAAAGTATGCCTCGCAGTTAGCAAGATCACCATTATTGCAGTATTTTTAAATTCCATTACCGCTTACCATTTCTTGTGAACCGTTAATTTGATTTTCATCGAATATTCTAAAATCGTGCTCTAAGAAAAATACCTCTGTTTTAAAAACTCATAAGCTTATTCTACCATTAAACAAAAAACTATTAATGAAGGAATGAATCGGGAAGAGTAAGTTAGTGTTTGACTTCAAATCCTCACAGACAAATTTAGCTTTTTTATTTATAGACACTTTCACTTATTAATTGTTGTTAATTGACTTTTGCAATGTTGTTAACTTCTAGCGTTAGGAAGTTATCAATATTTCAATGGTCTGCTATTACTATAAATTTCTTCTATTCACATAGCCTCTTTATATCAAATAATTCAACAGTATCACCCTTTCCTTTCAGCGCAACCTTACCAAGTGATTTAACATTGAAAGTATCTCCCAGGGTTTTCATTACTGAAACTACAGATTCTGATACTAATAAAGAGCTATTGTATTGATTGCACAAACCCTGAATCCTTGCTGCTGTATTAATTGTATCACCATGATATGCAATTTCTCTCCTAATTACACCAACTTCTACAGTGGTAATTAACCCACAATGCAAACCTGCTTTAAATTGCGGGATAATATTATATTTTTTTGTATAATAATTTTCACGATCTTTTAATCGATCATTGAAATCGAAAAACAGAGAAAAACAATAGTGGTTTCTGGTTCCTTCTGCCATTGGCCATGTAACCACTACTTCGTCTCCTACATACTGATAGATTTCGGCATTATTTTTTGTTAAAACAGAATTCATATCCTGGAAACAATCACGAATTAATGAACTAAACTGTAGGTGGCCTAAAGCTTCGGCATGTGTTGCTGAAGATTTCATATCAATGAACATAAAAAACCTTTCCTGTTCTTTTGGAGTCCTGTATTTGCCTAAAAGCAGAGGAACCAGAATTCCTGGGCCAAACTTACTATTCATTAGATTTATAAAGCTAATAACAGCCCCCATGAAAGAAGTGTAAATGAGAATGGATATATAAATATAACCCCAGCTATGATGATTATCAAACATCTTCACCATCTCAACACCTATATATGAAGAGATTACACCAGTGAAAAGGAATCTTGAAAAAGCTGTAATTCCAGCCAGTATAAGAGGGTACGTTACTGCTTTTATCAGAATTATCATTCCAACAGACAGTCTTCTGAACCGTGAACGATCAATAAGTAAATCGATCGTTCCGGTAATAATACCGAAGATTATCCCCATGGTTAGTGAGGTTATAAGTACTATACTATATGGGAATTCATAGATTTCTGGAGAAATCTGTCTTAAGAAATCAGTATTAAGGTGATTTATGGTTGATAATAGTACAAACGCAATCATCCAGAAATTAACCTGTGTTCCAATATAGTTAAACCTGGGATACTTGTATGCAATTTCTCGGGCACGAGTTGTATAATCAAAACGAGCAGTCATCGTTAGTAGTTAGTGCAATTAATTAAAATATATTCTTCCATTCTTAAAAATACTTTATGGAAATTACCATCCTTATACGTTTCGGGTGGTCAGAACTTCAATGAGACCAACAACCCAGAATAATTACCTGTGTAAGGAACTACACTAAGGTTCTTATTCTTTTTATTGGTGATTTTATGAAGATGAGGAACCAGTATACCCACAGCGGCTCCAACAGCAGTTCCCATCATTACATCTGTTGGAAAATGCCTTAAACCACGGTATCTGTAATAACCTACAAAAGCAGGCGGAATCAACGCTGCTGTAAATAATAACCACTTCTTTGCTCCCAGTTCGGGGTGATAATCGCTAATTACCTTGGCCATAAAAAAGGAAGCTGTAGCAGTTACGGATGTATGTCCGCTGAAAAATGAATCAGTATTTCCTCTTGCAGTTCGTTCCGACATAGGTACATCATCATAGTATGCTACCGGTCTTGCCCGTTTAGTTAACATGGGGCCTCCCTAGGTATATAAGTTCGAATTAATAGCCTGTGTCTCCAGATAAAGTAAAGCTACGTCAAACCAGTCATGCCTAATGTCTTTATCAATTGCCAGAAGAATTGGCGCAAAAATTGCAATATTTTGCCCCCAATCAGAAATATTCTGTGCATTGTGTCGTTGTGATGAAGTTTGATTCAAGGCTATACGGTCAAAACTCCAAACATTTCTTTTTTCCAGTGATGTTACCTGAATATTGTCGAGTGGTGTCTTTTTCTTCAGTTGCTGGAAACCATAATAATTTAATGTAAATAATCCAATGGTGGCAGGTATTTCCACCACATAGTTTAATTTATAGACCTTTCCTTTCTTCTTTTGAGCATTTTGCCCAAATAGTCCATTAAAAAAAACTAATACCAATAATAAAACAAAGATTTCTCTCAAACTAAAAGTGTGTTATTAGTAATTACCAATGCGCTATAATACGTCATACTTAAATTAATATTGCTGATCTATAATACCTTATACATTGAACCTATCATGTGAGAGTTGAAGTTTTTCGGCCTCATCAAGCTTAGGCAACATGGTTTCCTTTTTCTTCTGGAAGCTTTGCATACGACGAAGTATCCTGTCAAGCATTTTCACTGCTTTTTCAATATATGCTCCTTTGTTTAGCATTACACATTCAGCTCTTTGGGCCAAAGCAGCGTCGGTGATTTCTGCACGCGATGGTACTCCTTTCTTGGCCAAACTTTCGAGCACCTGAGTCGCCCATACATCTGGTATATGAGCTGCTTCACAAATTCGGAGTATTTCCTCTTGAATACTTGCAAAGTTTTTCCAACCTGTTTCAATAGCCAGGTCACCACGGGCAATCATTACCCCAACAGGGAATGTTTGCATGGCTCTGAGTAAGATTCTAGGTAGGTTTTTAAATCCTTTCTGAGTTTCTATCTTAAGAATAATTCCAATTTTTGAATCGTATTTAGCCAATTCATCCAACAATTCCTGAACATCGTTCTCATCATTTACAAAAGAAAAATTGACCGTATCTGCATATTGTGAAACAAATGACAGATCTTCTTTGTCCTTTTCTGTTAGACCGCTAACTTTCAAATCACTGCTCGGAAGGTTTATACCCTTATCAGCTTTGAGTTTACTGCCTGTATCCTTTGCATACGTGATTCTAATCTTTAGTTCTTCAAAACTTTGTTCTTCTATAACTCCCTCAACTTTTCCATCGTCAAAAAAGATTTTTTCACTAACCTTTACATCTGCAAATATCTCAGGGAGAGTGCATGAAATATGAGCATATTCAATGAGTTTGCCCTGTTCATCATATTTAGCAGGTTCACCTGGTTTAAATTCCCTGTGAAGGATTAGGTAATCACCAGTTTTCATTGTCAAATATTGCTCTATTGGCATTAACTCTCCCACTTTTTCAGTGAGTTTTTCAGTATTATCAGGTCGGAATATCCTCATTTCGGTTCCTGTTGATACATATGCCGAAGTAGAACAGTATCCCCAACGTCCATTACCTTTACTGCCTTCAACCACAATTTTAACCTTTTTGCCTCTGGTATCCTCAAGATGGATAGTGTCACCTCTTTTTATCTTGCTATACCACAACTCATTAACAGGAATTTGAATATTAGTAGTATCATCCGGTGGTGGAAATTCAGGTGATGCTATCCATACTTTGGCCGGATTTGTGATTTTTCCGGTAACATCTTTTTCGGGTTTTATATGAATAATTTTCGGCCCGGGTAAAATTGATCCTGTTCTTAATTTTGGCCCTCCAAGGTCCATCATAACTTTGCAACTCCTTAACTGTTTCTCACTTGCCCGATGAACATTATCAATCATCCTTTTCCAATCTTCAGGACCATCATGGGCGCAATTAACTCGGGCACTATTCATTCCCAGATTCACCAGTCTGTTTACAAAGTTAAAGTCATCTGCAGCAGTATTTGGAAGAGTAACCATAATCCTTGTTGTACGCTTCTTAGATTTATATCCGAAAAGAAGTTTTGTATTTCTGTTGAGAATCTTCCTGCTCTTCTTTACCGAAATAATTCCCTTTCTTTTCTCAGGTACAGGATTACCAAGCAAATGTCCAAGCAAGGCACTTATCGTTTGAAGACTTCGCATAACATGTGCTTCAATGTTGGATAAACTTGGTAATCCAATATCCCTAAGCTGGTCCTGTATTTCATCAATGTCGAAACTCCTGAATCCAAGATAATGAATAAGATTAAGTGCACTTTTTGAGTAAATAGGACTTACCTTATTTATTTCATTTGCATATTCTTCTTCCAGTAGTTTGATCTTATCAATTACATTATCAATCTTTTCCTTTAGAGAGATAAGTTTTTCGTGTTTTTTATTCATTTAATCCAATTTATATGTTCATATATGCAAGCACAAATGTCAATGCAGAAATAATTATTCCAAACATAAATATGCTATAGGCCCATCTAAGCAGTCTGTATTTTTTTGCCAATACTTTACCTAAAAAATACTGGTCTTTAATCATTGTTCCATATAAGTTCTCATCATTTTTCATCAGCTCACCTATGGCCCATTCATACTCGTCTAACTTCATATTATAGAAATTGCCAAAGAACAGTAGGTTGACCTTATTATTCTTGATATCTTCTTTTGAGAATCTTCCTTTTGAAATATTTGGACGTGTTGATAATATAGCCAAAACGATTGTTACAAGACAAAACACGAGGAATACAAGTGTTGGGATAATTAGTTGTGGTAATTCATCGAATCGTGTTACCATCACAGTCATTGTAATTGACAACATTATTGCATTTACAGAGATCAGAATATTCGATTTATTATCAGCAATCGAACTTAATGATATTTGATTTCTGGCAGTTAGACGAAACATTGATTCAACACCTCTTGAATATCCCTGTTTCTTCTTTTTCTTTTTGTCAAGGATTTTCTCCTCTTTCTTCTTATCAATCATAAATATTTCTTTTTTAAGCAGTTCAAGATTTTGTTTTTTCCCAGGATCCAGATTTGAGATGGCAAAATCGGTATGATAATGATGCATTCTGAAAAACTTCTCAGACAACTTGAAAAACTTTTTCCTTTTGAAGTTTTCTTGGTAGATATTATTCCATTCCTCACGAAGCTTATCGATTATATCCATATAATTATCTGCTGATAGATGTCGTAGATCAGCATCGCAAACAACCCGTGATATCTCATCTTTTGGAACCTGTGGCATAGCGGTAGAAAGAATCGCTCTTTCAACCTGATCAACTATTTTTTTATCCACCTCATGGGATAGAAGGAACTCGGTTGCAATGCGTACACTTTCAATTTCATGATTTTCAGGGTTTACAGCAAAACCTGTGTCATGGAACCATGCACTCACCAATGCAATGTTAATATCCCATTGGTTCAGACCTGCTCCTTCCCCTATGTATTCTGCACTCTCTGCAACATATTTTGCATGGTTGAAATTGTGAAAAACAATTTGATCTGGCAAACTGGCTTCTAAAAGCTCACCTACATATTTCTCAGCCTCCCGAACCATATCCTTATCTATTGTTTTCATATATCTTAAATTGGTGTATTATTTGTTTAGAATAAAAATCTGAAAGAAAATGTAAACATACTATCTTCATTCGACCTACTGTAAGCAAAGGTAAGTGCTGTAAAATCAAAAGGTGTAAGCCACATTCCAATGCCATAGCCATCATGCCATCTTGATGAGTTTTCCTCTTTAACCCAAACTCTACCCAGGTCGTTAAAGACATAAAATCCAGCTTGACCATTTAACACGTAACTCTTTATATCCAGTATCTTAACTCTAATTTCTGTATTTTGATAAAAACTTATATCACCGGCGAACCGGTTGCTTCTAAATCCTCTTAGATTAGATCTGTCACCAAGATAATTTGCATGGTAAAATTCATATTCTCCAAAATTTGCTGCTCCTCCAAACCTAAATGCAAACACAACTCTGGGATCTCTTCTAAAACTTAGAAACATTCTCAGATCTGAACTAATCTTAACAAAATTCCGACCTTTGGTATTAATGCTATAATATCCAGTAATATCCGATTCCCATAATACTCCCCTTTCGGGAAGTAGTTTTTTATTCCTTGTATCAACTACCGCTTTGGCTACTACTCCAGTATAATTATGGGGTGCATAGGCAGATGAATCCAGCTCATTAGGATAAACCTCTCCAATAAACCTGTTGGATGTATCAGTAACCTTAAAGTATTGATAATAGGGTCCGAATGAGTAGTAGAAATTTTTACTTAATGTATGCTTAAATGAAGGGTTAGCCCATGCATATTCGTACCTTACATGATAGAAATCAGGATCATTGATCTTTTTTGTCTGGTTTCCGATACCATAAAAATTATCAACATTTCTGGGTAGACTGAATTGCAGATCCAACGTTACATCAAAGGTTTTTAATAGGGAGGTATACAAACCTTCATAACCCACTGAAAATGCTCCTGTTCTGAAGGCATAATTTCCATTGACTTTATGATAGGTAGAATCACGAAAATTATGTCTGTAGATATTCATACCTCCAGCCAATGAAATACCATCATCCACATTATAACCTAGCAATACATAAGGTAGGTAACGGTTATGCCGAAACTGTTTCCGATCATATTCATTTACAGGCTTATTCTTAGATAATTGAGTTCTGGTTTCACTACTTACTACTATGGTATTTTTCTTGTCTTTTCGATCATAAACAACCGTTTTCCTTCCTAATCCTTTTACTTTCGAATTATCAATGATCGAATCTTTTCCCTTACCACCAATAATCCTAACTGTTATTCCTTTTCTAGATTCCCCTGATACGTTAAATTTATCTTTACCACCAAGTCCGTAAAGTCTAATCTCCGCTGTTTCATCATACTTAAACTGACGTGAATAAAGTTGTTCCTGAAGCTTCCCTTTCTTATTACTTAATGCAAAAACTGTAACATTTGTATTTCCATTATACAATCGTTCCACATTAAAAAGCTCACGCTGATCTGTTCCCACAACATTTACTGCTTCTGCCAGTCGCAGATAATATTTTTTGGAATACTTCATCAGATCATTCCTTCTTGAGATAAGTTTGGCTTCAATGTCAGGACCTGTTGAATCATAGATATTTGGCGGGAGTTCAGAAATTGCATCATGTATTACTTCATCAGTAATTTTTAATTGTAGATCTTCAGCAATTTCTATCCAGGTTTTCATATTAGGTTCGGTCATGAATGATCTGTCGAAGAACCTTCCGTTGTATGTCAATCCATTTAGATCCTTTATTTCATGGTCAAACCCCTGGAATTTTCTCAAAGGATACAATTTAGTAGCAAGTCCCATTGCCAGTCCTTCATTTACGAAGAAAACCTGATCTCGATCTCTAGGGATTGGTCGATAAACAATTTTCTTTTTTTCTTTGAAACTTGCCCATCGCCATTGGTCATCATGTCGGTCCCAATCATTTATAAGAATGTCTAAAAGTCTTGCCCGTACAACTGCCTCCTGATCAACTGTATATTTCTGTTCTTTCTGGGTATTCTCAATAACCTTGGCGGTATTCTCTATCTCTTTGGAATTCCCAAAACTGGCAATATCTTTTCGGTTTCCTGCAGGTCTTTCTTCATAAAGGAATACACCATTGGCTAATTCATCTCTGTAAACACCAAACCTGGGATCCTCAGGAACCCAAACTATTTTCGGATTTGTATGCATAACACCTGCAGCATCTGCAAGTTTTGGCACCGTTAATGATGAGAAAGGATGTGAAGCTGAGATTCCATCCTGTAATACATCAACGGCAATCGTATTTCTCATATTCGTGGAGAGCGCTTTTTCAACATATTTGTTTACAGACCGTAATACATATTGCTTCCCGAGGCTATCTTCCATTCTTATGGATCTGGTTTGTTGACCTCCTCCTCGTTTTAATATTGATAATCCTCCTCTTTCGGAGCCGATATCAAATACTTCAAAATCAACTTCAGCATTCCATATATTACGGTAATTCTCACCCATTAGAAACCTCATGGAACCACTCTTATTGTAGATTTCACTTAATTTAACAGTTACGACACTATCACTAAAATCCAGAGTATTGAGCAACTCTTCCTTTTGCTTAATATCGTAAATAGGCTTATTGAATAGCTTGCTAACAAATACTTTTTCCCCATCCATTGATCCATCCGGCCTTACAAACTCTACCCAAACATTTCCATTATTGTAATAGTTCAGACTAGAATAGCCACTGCTTTGAATTGCAAAATCCGTCTTCTTCTTTCTTTTTGAAATATAAGTTCCTTCTCCTCCACCTCCGCTAACAATATGATGCAGACTATCCATTTTGAAGTATTGCAGGTTATGCTCATGTCCCGCTGCATAAATAATATTTGGGTAATCCTTTAAAATTCCATGCAGGGTATTCCTGAAAATTTTATATTCTGGATGTGCCAGATCCTGAATATTCCCCATGTATTTTCTATAACCAGTATAAATAAATCCTGGCAACGGAAAATACAAATAGCTATTAAGGTTTAACAAAGGAAAAATAAGATCTGAAGCAGGAAAATATCCTCCATGATATCCGACAGTATATATTGGATGATGTGAAGCAAGTATTACTTTTTTATCTCGATTTCGACGTATTGCATCTTCTATCTGAATAAATATTTCTACTTCCGATTCAAATTCACAATCATCCCCCAATCCGGGTTTATCATGTTTGTGAAAGAACCATTGGGAGTCAAATACTATCAATACAACATCGTCGGTTAATTTGATTTCAATAGGTCCCGGGCACCCATTATCAGGTAGGAATACATTTCCTTTTCCTAGCTTTTCTTCGATATAAAATTCCTGGTTACTAAGATTGTTGAATCCATCAGCTTTTCCTCTTGCCCAGTCATGATTACCTGGCAGAAAAACCACTTCACCTGAATAATCCTTAAAAAGTTGAAGGATATAATTCAGCTTAACAGTATCTGATTCATAATCTCTATCAATTGAATCCCTTAATCCAAGTGGGTATAATATGTCTCCTAAAATAACCACTGCACTATTCTCATCTTCTTTCTCAAGAATGTTTCTTAATAGGTTAAGATTTTGATTGGTGGGATCAGGGTATTTCAGGTCACCGAGTAAGTAAACTCGGTAAAGAAGATCAACTGGATTCTCATCAATTTTATTGGGCCAATCTTCATTACCAGGAGAATAATATACTTTTTGTCCTGCTACTGTTGAGAATAACAATATCAGAAAAAAAGAAATTAATATTCTCTTATTCAATTCAATCATTACTAATGGGTTTTGAGATTGGTTTGAATCTCATAATACTCCCTTTTTCATCATCTCCCTCGTTGCTTATATATAAAGTTCCATCCTTGCTAAAACATATTCCTTCCGGTTGTGGGTGAAATCTTGATCTAAGGTCAACCATTGCCAGTACATCTCCTTCTCTGGATAATACCAACATCAGGTTTCCAACAGAACCGACCATATAAATATTTCCTGTTATTGGATGTACTGCTATACCTGATGGTTGAAAAGAAAGATCTCCTTTGGCATCGTCGAAATATGCCAGCAACTCCATCCCAAGAGATGCCATCGTATTATAATCTTTATAGAATTTTATGGAATCCATTGTTACAAGCAGAACAGGTTTTAGGTTTAATTCTTTCGTTTCGAGATCAAAACTGTATATGGCCTTAAACTCCTTTCCTGATTTTTCCTCAAGATAAGGATGTCCTTTACAAGCAATCAATAATCTGTTGTACATAGGATCATATCCCAAACCCTCCACATCATTTTTCTTCTTGAGTTTCGTATTATACTCTTTTACCTTTGGGTTATTACCTAGATATCCTTTTACCCTAAATAAGGTACCATTGCTTTTAACCAACCAAGCATTATTTCCTATAATTTCAATTCCCTCAAAATCACCATCATCACCAATATCTATTTTCTTAGTTACTTCACCTTTTTTAAGATTAAATATATAGATATTACCTTTCTCGTCCTGATTGCAGGCAAGTTTATTATCTTCACTAAAACTAAGTCCGGATATTTCTCTAAGGTTATTGGGCAGTTTCCAAAGTTTGTCGGGATTATTTACGTTGTAGTTTAACTCATAACCAGGTTTAGTATAGTGGATATATTTATCCTGACCAATCAAGTTGTTGATAAATAGTGTCAAAATTGTAAGTAATATGATCTTCTTATAATTCATCATCTGTCATCAATCTTTTCTAAATAGCAATACCATATACCTTTTCCTTATCTTTCTTACCCCGAAGCTTGTGGTTACCCATGTATTCGATATCAAACTCTGATGAATTTTCCAGATTCACTTTCAACTCTTCTGTTATAAGTATTTTCTTACCCATGTTATTGCACATTTTTTCAAGCCGGGCTGCTGTATGCAATACTTCACCATGGTATGCCAGATCTCTTTTAATATCACCTACTTCTGTAACAGTAACAACACCTTCATCAATTCCGGCCTTGAACTCAGGAATTATTGAATAATTCTTAAGATAGTATTCTCTTTTAGAGTTCAGTGCTTTCTGAAAAGCAAAAAACAGGTTTATTGCATTCATTCTTGAATTCTTAATGTCAACCTTCCATGTTAGTGCAATTTCATCGCCTACATATTGGTAAACATTTGCTTTGTATCGAATAATAAGTTCAGTAAGATCCTGTATACAATCCTGTATAAGCTGGCTGTATAGTGAGTTACCAAGCATCTCGGCATTTTTGGTTGAATCCTTCATGTCGAGTAGCATAAATACCCTGTTTTCCTGTACTGGGGTTCTGTACTTCCCGGTAATAATATTTATTAGCTCTCCATATCCCAACTTGTGATAGAAAACAAGGGCTGTATTAATAAACAAAATAACCATTACGAAGTAAATGCACATTACCAGCAAAAACCTGTAATCCAGCTGCTGCTGCATTTCAATCAGAACTTCTTTTGGGACAATGTCGAACATTAAGTATATTGCATATACCAATGCCTGGCTAATTAAAACTGCTACTACATACAGAACCGTTTTAACAAGAACAATTGTGCCCATCGATTTATTCCTGATGGACTTTCTATTAGTAATAAGCGTAATAATCCCGAACATTAATCCGAAACTAATTCCTTGTAATAGAATTTCAATCTTGGCATATTTGGTATTAACATATTCCAAAAATACATGATCAGCCATATAAGGTTCCAGTGCCCACCATGTTATTAAATAGTAAAAAAACATGAGCGCGGTTACGCTAACTATCACAAATAACCACTCGTATATAACCGACCGTAATTGAGAATTAGTCCTTATTTTATCACTACCCATTTTGTTAATTTATTAAAACATCTAAATTATATTAAACCAATTATTTGTACAAGTTTATGTAATTTATTTTTACAAATAATGATAATTGTTCCAGTATTGGGTTTAAATAATAGTTAATCATTAAATATTTTGGAAAGCAATTTATACCTTGTATAAAAAATAAACCTTAGGATTAGTAATATATGTGAATTGAAACTCACCAAGCCATGAGATTCAATATTTATGGCACTTTAACCATAAAATGTAAAAGTTTAAAGCTGCCAATAAAAAACCATATCTAGTTTATTTTCACTTTAAACATAATCGATAGGTTCTGCAACAAATATTCATTATGAAAAAATCTGCCTTTAAAATGGTGATTTTTATCTAATTTCATTTTGCATCAATAATCTTTTTCTCGAGATCTTCGATGGCTTTTTCTACTCTTGAAATTCTAATCATCTTTGAATCATAATCTGACTGGCTTAGTTTACCTGATTTAAGATCCTTATTCATTTGAGCCTTCTCCTCTTGCACCCTTTTTCTGGCATCCAGCATCATATTATCCCCTCTTTCAACTGCTTCTTTTAGTTGAACTTCTTGAGTATTTTTCCCAGCTACATTTTCACCTCCTCCTGATGGGGGATTTCCTGTTTCTTCAAATTCTTCGATTTTGGCTTTGATATTCTTCTCCGACACCTCGAGTCTCTTTAGTCTGCTAGAATATTCTGCATCTGAAATTATTCCAGCCTTCTTATCAATTTCAAGCTTTTCCTTCTTTCTTTTCAAGCTATTCAATGAAACCTGTAGGTTTTTCTTTCTCCCCACTCTATTATTTTCTTCACGCTTTTTACGCTCACGTTCTTTCCTTTCCTGAATTCTTTTATCCTTTGGATCCTTTTTACTAATTAATTCAGCATCCTTTGGGTCATATTCTATTTCTTTATCTTCAGTATCACTACTTATCAAGGCACCATTATTCTTCGGATCATCCTCGAATTTTTTTATCTTTTCCTCGGCCCTGGCAATCTGTGCCATTCTTAGGTTGTACTCCTTTGATGTAATAATACCTCCATCCAATTCATTCTCAGCACGTTCCTTTTCTTGCTCTACCTTTGCCTTTGCCCATGGCAAATTCTCATTCGTTAATTCAAAGTTTTCATAGTCAATGGGCTTCTTCCCTTGTTTTTTGGGATCATCCTTTCCTATCTTTTCAATTTTGTTCTTAGTTTTAACTTTACTACTTTGTGAAAACGAATTTACACATATAAGTGAAGTTATCAGGACTGTAATTATTATTGTTTTGATGTACATAATTAGTGTTTTTAGTATACTATAATTCCTTTAATAGTTTGTCAAGTTCATCTGATGATTCATTTATTTCATCAGTAACCCTCTCTATTTTGAGTTTAGTTGAATCCGATAAATCAACTTTCTTCATAGTCTCTTGCTGATGCTGATTCGCATTCTGATTATCTTCCTCTACAGTATTTGTGCAGGAATAGATCATTGCCATAGTTATAATAATAACCGAAAATATCTTTTTCAAAATCTTTATTTTAATTAATTTTTTAGTTCAAACAAATTAGTATGAAACTACTAAGGTAATGAAAAGTTTTATAA
>JAERTF010000184.1 GCA_016845105.1 Bacteroidota bacterium
ATCAATATCCAATATCATAATGAATTCATCTTCTTTCTTATATACTCCATAAATATGATCCAGTGTGTTTTCTTTCCCCAGGGTAGGTGGGTCTGATATTTGATTCGATGATATTTCATCAACATTCAGAACTTCATCCACTATCGCGCCTATGTTTACAACTTCATCAGCCTGAATAACTGATAAAATGATTATGCATGTATTTTTTGTGGGTGAAGTTATTGGCAAATTAAATGTTTGATTTAAATCAACCACAGGAAGAACATTACCATGATGGTTTATTACACCTTTCATATTTTTAGGTGCATTAGGCACTTTAGTAATGTCGGAAAGCTGAAGTATCTTCAATGTCTTATTTACGTTTGCAGCATAAATCTCTTTTCCAAGTTTAAAACTTAAATATGAATTTATAGTGTTTTTAGTCATACTACATTAGTTTTTGATTGGAGTAATGGTCAATTAATTTATTGGTATCCAGCACAAGTGCTACTTTCCCATCTCCCAGAATTGTAGCTCCTGCAAATATTTCATTGTTCTTTAGTATTTTGCCAATTGGTTTTAGTACGGCCTGATATTCAGATATTAGCTTATTTATAACAAGGCCAATTGATTTGTCTTTATAAGAAACAGTTACAAAATGAATCTCATCAGTTTCGTTTGAAATACTACCGAAAAGTTTTGGAAGATTCAAAAATGGAAATTGAACACCCTCTACATTCAGAATATTATTAATTGAATTGTTAACTGATTCTTTATCTACCTTATAAATTTGCTTTACAGAAGAAAGTGGTATAACAAAACTATCATTGTTAATTGTAACAAGCAGTCCATCAATTATTGAAAGAGTAAGAGGTAGACGTATTGTTATTTCTGAACCCTGTCCAGGTTTAGAGTCTATCATAACTTCTCCACGTAGGTCTTCAATGGTTTTTCTTACCACATCCATCCCAACACCTCTACCCGAAACATCGGTCACAAGTTCACTGGTTGTAAACCCTGGAAGCATAAGCAAATTATATATTTCTTTATCGCTTAATTCATCTGTAGGTAATATAAGATTACGATCGATAGCTTTTTTTAACACAGCGTTTTTATCAATGCCATTGCCATCATCCTTAATGTTTATTACGATTGAAGTGCCTGAGTGATATGCTTTAAGGTGGATATTCCCAGCTTCAGGTTTGTTGTTTTCTAATCTTGTTTCAGGTAATTCGATTCCATGGTCTATCGAATTTCTTATAATATGCATTATGGGATCAGATATTGTTGTTATGATATTTTTATCAAGTTCAGTTTCGGTTCCCTCTGTCGTGAAATTAACTTTTTTACCCAGATTCTTGGATAAATCTCTGACCAGACGTTTAAACTTAATAACCATTGTTTGAACCGGTATTAACCGCATATCAAAAGCAATATCTCTAAATTGGCGCGATAGATGCTGAAGGTCCTCAGATAGTATTACCATTTCTGTTGAACGTGTTTCTGCGGCCATATTCACGAGCCTTGCCTGTGTTGTAACCAGTTCACTAACAAGGTTTATTAATGAGTCAAGCTTGTTTGCTGCTACTTTAACAGTTTCAATACCAGCAGATTCAGTCTTTGTGCCTACTGATGTTACACTTTCGAATTCATCAACAATATTTTCAGAAACTACACGTGATTCAACTGCTGTCAATTCATCAATTACTGATCTGTCATCAAGCATAGTTTCTAGCGATTTAACAGCAGAAAGAACGTTTTCAAGGGTATTTTCTTTATTATTAAGTACAAACTCAAATGTTGATTTAGAATTGAAGTTGGAAAGAAGGTTTTTTTCTGATATTTTCACTATCTCAATTTTGCTATCATCTTCAACAAAAAGAAATACATCATCAATCTCACTTTTATCAACTTCAGTTGATAGTATAATTGTCCAACTCACCTTACATTTTTCGTACTCAATTTCCTCAAAATCAGGAATGTTGTCGATATTTAATCGTACTATTGATTCTCCCAGGTCAGCGAGTTCGTCCACAAGATATATTGGGTTTGTACCATCAGATAATATATCTTCATTTGGAATAAATCTTATGAAGTAAGTAGCTTCATTTGAATTCGATACAGAATTTCTGGATTTGTTATCTGTAATTTCAGTATTGTTTGATTCTTCATCTATTGATTCTGTAGATCCCGAAGTTATTATACTATTAATATGTTTCTTTATTTCATCCGTTCTTAGAACTAGTGATTCATCGCTATCATTTTTTAGCAGCTGACTAATATGGTCATTAGTACTCATTGTAAATGAGATAATATCAGAAGTGAGTTTTATATCTCCAGTTCTGATTTTATCATAAAGTGTCTCCAGATCATGAGTTAACTTGCTTAGGTTATCAAAGCCAAACATTGAACCCGAGCCTTTTAGCGAATGCATTATCCTGAAAACTTCATTAATAAGCTCAATATCATCTGGGTTATCTTCCAGATGCATGAGAGACTCTTCAAGTTTAATAAGAAGATCAGAAGCCTCATCAAAAAAGAGCTTTTTAAAGTCTTCCATTATCGCAATACTTTTTTAATGACTTTGAATAAACTATCCTTCTCAAAAGGTTTATTTAGCCATCCGGTTGCTCCAGCATTTTTTGCTTCTAGTTTCTTTTCATGAAGTGTTTCTGTTGTTAGCAGAAGCATGGGAATACGTTTATACTGCTCTAATTTCCTGACTTGTTTTATTAGTTCAATTCCATTCATATTAGGCATATGGAGGTCAGTAATTATTAAATCATATTTCTTTCCATCCAATTTCTTTAATGCATCTTCTCCATCAATTGCTTTTACAACATCAAAACCTGATTCTGTTAAGAAAAAACTAATGGACTCTCTTATGCTATACGAATCATCAACAATAAGAATCTTTTTATTCATTATCCTTCATTTTGAAGTGTGCTAATTGTTTTGTCTATCCCTGTTTTACTAAGTAACTCCAACAAACTGTCGTCGACATTGAATTCAATATCTGTTGTTTTATTCTCATTATTTCTACTCTTAATGAATCCAATTAATAACTGTATAAAACATAAGTCAACATTTACCGGGTCATATATTTTTATACTTACCGAGTTCTGAATTAATGCTTTATTAAGAAGAAAATTATATATTGGTAATGAGTTATTAACGGTTAGTTCACCGGTTAAACTTATTTCGAATGCGTTTGTTGCAGTTGGCTCTTCTATTGATATCTCAAATTCATTGTTCGCCATTAGTTCATAAAGTTTACTTAGTTGGCTCTAAATTACAAAAAAATGGATACCTGAGGCTGAGAATCAATTATTCATTTAATGCCTTGATTATAAGTCCTGTTAATGTTTTGGGGTCATTTCTGATAATTGTTATCAACATATCCAGGGTACTTGTTTTGTTTAATCCAAGCGATTCTCCTGTTTGTTCAATAAACTGGATGTTCTTTCTGGATAGTCTGAATCCGGTATGTATTTTTAAGTCTTTATCCGGCATTTATATTCTCTTTAATTGGAGATGCTTGAAATTTAGAATTAGATAAACAGATTCCTGATATACTACTAAAAGTGGCTTGCCTATTGGTGTAATTTGATCTCGCTGTAAAGGTATCTTTTGAAACTCGAATAACTATGCAAAGCGAGTTATTTACCATTACAAAATCTCCGGTTCGAATATTTACAAATTTTCCACTTGTGGTTTCAAATTGCATCTTAAATCTTTCGAAATCTATATTGATACGCTTCATTATCTCAGAATTACCACCCAAATCTGGATGATTGAGCCTTGCCAACCTTCTGTAAATCAGCCTACCTTCGTGATAGCTTGATATGTTTTTGAAATATTCCATTGATATATCTCTGACAAATATACAACAATGTAAAACAATGTCAAACATAATATTGATTTTTTTTTTTGAAATATTATTGAAATGATATAATTTCACTACATTTGAGAACATTAGTTTATAAGTAAGGCCTAACAAATGAAGATGAAGAAGCTATTTTTTAAATTCGGATATTATATACCAATTATCTGTGTACTAATTTTTACTATTACAGATACTATGTCGGGCAATGAAAAGGATTGGCATAGATATTTTTTTAATAACCTTATTACAATTGGATTTGGTTATCAAATGGTATTTTTTGGCCTATTTCATATTTTTTTAGGTGATAAAATAGCTGAATTTATAGGTTGGGAAAAGGGTAGTCCATTTCAGTTTGAAGTTGGACTTGCAGATTTTGCAATGGGTGTACTAGGTATTATGTGTGGGTATTATTCCGATGAATTTTGGTTGGCAACAATTGTTATGGGTACTATTTTCCTCTGGGGTTGTGTTATCGGACATTTACGAGATATGATTAAAAATAAGAACTTCAATCCTGGCTCTGCAGGATTTGTATTCTGGTGGGGACTGCTTATGCCAATTGCTTTGATAGTGTTATATATCTTATATTAGGTGGTTAATATTAAAATATGTCAACCCTCTTAGATCATCTTTTGTCTGTACAATGCGTCTAACATCAGAAGGTAGTTAGATTTATTCATTACCTATGGGCAAATAAGTAATATGATCATTTTAATATTCTTATGTTTAATTCAGTAGGCTGATTAACCTTCTTCGGCATAAAGAGCAGCTCCAATGGCACCTGTAAGTTGTGGGTGTTTAGGTAATAATATTTCTGAGCCTCTTATGTCTTTTAACATTTCTACAATGAATGGATTATGATGTACCACTCCTCCGGTCATTACTAATCTACCAGTAAATTGATCCATCTCCAGTACTCTTTTTATTACTGAATAAAAGAGGCCTTTGATTATATCTGGCACTTTTTTTCCCTCCCTTATTTTTTCAAGTACTTCTGTTGCAGTAAAAACTGTACAATAACTACCAAGTGTAATATTTTTTGTGGATTGCCTTGCAAGTTTGTCCATTTCTGAGAGAGGTATGTCAAGCCTGTTCGACATATCTTCAAGAAATGCACCAGTACCTGCGGCACATTTTCTATTCATTTTAAAATTAATTCTTCTCCCATTATTATCAATTTTGATAATCTTATTATCCTGACCTCCAATATCAATTATTGTAATAGCATGGGGGAAGGAATGAAAAGCACCCTTGGCATGGCACCCTATTTCGGTTTTTGTATCACTAATATTTGTAAGATTATTCCGACCATATCCGGTTGAGACAGTACGTTTGATATTGTTGGGTAATAAATCTGACATAGTTAATGCACTATCAATACATTCATTGGCGGTAAGGTTAAAATCAGTACCTGTTCTTTTGACAGCAAATCCAACCAGCTCTTTATTTTTATTAAGCAATGCAACTTTGGTTTGAGCTGATCCAACGTCAATCCCAACATATATTGATTTATTTCCTGTCATAAGTTAGTAAGATAATTTTATGTTTCATCCAATTGCTCAATAAAGGCCTCTATATTCGTTTTTGTTTGTTCTTCTGAATAACATCTAAGGTCGTTGAGATCCCCATTAATTGTAAGTTCTGGAATACCAAGCCTCTGACTAATGCGACCCGGAAGTCCATATCTGTTATTTGAATTGTTGGGACATGTTTTTGAGTCGTGGAATATTATTCCATCAAATCGATATTTTTCAAAACAATCTTTTATATATGCCTCTTTATATTTTTCATTTCTTACGATGAACAACTCTGTATAGGCCCTGGCCATGCTATCAAATGGATCAATATGATCAAGCTGGTCAAAAATCCAGCTATTGCAATAGGTTGATGCAACTACACATGTTCTATGTAAGGAGAAGTGAGAAGAAAGTGAGTTTAGTTTACCCCAAATTGGCATTCCGTCCCAATATATCCTATGTTTTTCGTTATCAACAGCTGCAATACCCTTATTAACTCTTTCATTAAGTTCCTTAAGTAACACTTTATAATATTCAACAGCATCCTTTGTGCCTCTGGCAACAACAGCAGGCCCCATGTGAATTGTAGCATCAAAGAATGTCCATGGTGATGGTAGAGCTGAAGCAGATTCAAGACATTTTCTCCACAATACAGAGGATTGCCTTGAAAGTTCTATGGTCTCCTTAAAATAATCCATGTCAAACTTCTTACCCAAAATCTTTTCAAGCTCTGGAATTAGGTTCTGTATTTGTTTGGAAACATCAAATACTTCACGTTTTTCAATTTTTTCAATACCCCTTGGAGTATGAATACCAAGTAGAGGTATATTCATATTTCTGGAATACCAGCCAAACCAATCTTGAACGTCTCTACATTGATTTGTGTTGAAAACCAGGACATCAGGTTTTGGTACCGACTTTATATTATATGCTGAGGTTAATGGAGTTTGTTTACATATATATGAGCCAATATCACTTGTTAGATAAGAACATATATCGGGTGAATAACCAATTGCAGTTGCATAAGGTATCAAATCTGTTGCCATTCGTGTTGCACCAAGCAATGCGCCATGATTTTCAGGAAAAAAGACTAGAAACCCCATAGCCCTTAATAATTCAGCAGGGCCTACACTTGTACACCAAGCAATCTTTTTCGCGCCTTTTCTAGACGCTACATTAAGTTCACCAAAGTGATTTGCCATAATTCTATTACAGTATTCCTGGCAATTGAACTTTTTTCTATGAGAACTTTTCTTCTCAACCATTCTTGTATTATTTCTTTTAACAATACTTAATTAGTATTTAATAAATAAAAGTACAGAATATTAATGTACTCTTATACAG
>JAERTF010000185.1 GCA_016845105.1 Bacteroidota bacterium
TATATTTGTACTTTTGCACACCCATTTTTATGGGACGATTTAAAATTTTAATAACTAATTTAAATTATTATGAACCAGTACGAAACCGTTTTCATTTTAACTCCCGTTTTGTCTGATGAACAGATGAAGGAAGCGGTAAAAAAGTATGAGGAATTCCTTACTTCAAATGGTGCAGAAATAGTACATCGTGAAGATTGGGGTTTACGTAAACTTGTTTACCCAATCCAGAAAAAAACAACTGGATTTTACAATTTGTTTGAATTTAAAAACGATGGTCAGCTAATTGCCAATTTAGAGCTTCAGCTTAAACGCGACGAGCGCGTTTTACGTTTCCTTACAGTTAAACTCGATAAACATGCAATTGCATATAACGAGAAAAAACGCAGAATTAAAAAGGAAAAAGCAAAACAAGAAAAGGAAGCTAAATAAATTTCTAATTTTTAAATAAAGAACTATGGCACAACCTAATTCAGACATAAAATATTTGACACCTATAGCAGTAGACACGAAAAAGAAGAAATACTGCCGTTTCAAAAAAAGTCGTATTAAATATATCGACTATAAAGACCCTGATTTCCTACTTAAATTTGTAAACGAACAAGGTAAATTATTACCACGTCGTATTACTGGAACATCAACAAAATACCAAAAGAAAGTTGCCCAGGCTGTTAAAAGAGCTCGTCACCTTTCATTAATGCCTTATGTTGCTGATTTACTTAAATAAAGGAGGGAAAGAAAATGGAAGTAATTTTAACAAAAGATGTAAACGGAGTAGGTTATAAAAATGACCTAATCTCTGTAAAAGACGGGTTTGGAAGAAATTATCTAATACCCAAAGGACTTGCAACTATTGCAAATGACTCAAAGAAAAAAGCTCTTGCCGAATTAAAAAAACAGCAGGCTTACAAAGAAGAAAAAATTGTTAAAGAAGCTGAATCAATTGCAGAATTGCTTAAAGGTTTAGAACTTACAATTGGAGTAAAAGCTGGTACTTCAGGCAAAATATTTGGTTCTGTAAATTCAATTATGGTTGCCAACGCAATTAAAGAAGCTAAAGATTTAGATATTGATCGTAAGAAAATTCATTTTGACGAAGATCATATTAAAGAAGTTGGAAAATACTCAGCAACTATTAAACTTTACAAAGAAGTTAAGGTTGACATTAGCCTTGACGTAGTTGGAGAATAACAACTTATTAAAAAATACACTAAATTTGAAACCCTTTCGTAACCCGGAAGGGTTTTCTTTTTTAATGGAATAACTGAAACATAATGCTCAGTAAGTCAAAGATAAAGCTTGTAAATCAGCTTAGGCAAAAAAAACATCGTCAACTAAACAACATGTTCTTTGTTGAAGGTAGTCGTTGCACAATTGATTTTCTGAATAGTGATACCTCATTAATAGACCTATTTGCAACCGAAGAGTGGTTAGAGAATAATGATCAAAATGTAAAAATCACTAACCCAATTGCTGTTAATAAAAAAGAACTTAAAAAGATAAGCGCTTTAGCAAACCCTTCGGATGTGCTTGCGGTTTTCGAACTTCCTTCATCTGAAACCATAATAAAAATAGATAATAGCAACCTTAGTATCGCACTGGATAATATTAGCGACCCGGGAAATCTGGGGACAATTATTCGTACCGCAGATTGGTTTGGAATTACTGATATATATTGTTCCAATAACACTGTGGATGCTTTTAACCCAAAGGTTGTACAAGCTACAATGGGCTCACTTTCACGCACAAACATAGTCTATACCGACCTACATAAATTATTATCGAATCGTCCCAATAATATACCAGTTTTTGGAGCATTTCTTGATGGTATATCACTTCATGAATATGAACCACATGAAGCTGGAATTATTTTAATAGGTAGTGAAGCACATGGTATTTCCAATGAGTTAACTCCATTAATTGACAACAAGATTACCATCCCAATGGCAAACAAAAACATCGATAACCGGCCCGAATCACTAAATGCTTCGGTCGCAGCTTCCATTATTTGTTATGCTTTAAAAATAAGGACTTAAACATTAAATTACTTCTCTAGATTATTAGTTTTAATTATTTTTGCATTCTAATAAATTACAAATACAATGTACCTTAAATTACTAATCATAACTGTTGTTATACTGGCCATAGCCTTTGCTGCCATAGGCATTAAAATGTTTGTAAAAAAGGATGGTGAATTTAAAAAGCAGTGCTCATCAGTTGACCCTGATACCGGCAAGAAGCTTGGATGCTCATGCGAAGGAGCTCCGGGCGATGGTAGGTGCAGAAAAGAAAATGAAGAACATACTCATGAATCACCAACCCTGGCACAAATAAATGAGCTAAAATTTGATTAGATAATATTAGCTTTTCCAAAGTGAAAATTTCAAATAATATCGGGCAGTTTCTAGTATTCCTTTTTTCGCTGCTTTTGGTATTTTTCTTTCTAGACTTTCACAATATTCTTTTTAAGCATCCACAATCAATTCACTTTATAAGGCAAACAGATTGTTTATCATTTGTGTTAACTTATTATAACATGGGGTTTGATTTTTTTGAACCAAGGATGTTATCAATGTGGAGTACTGATGGTAAAGCAATGGGTGAATTTCCTCTGTTATACTATTTAACAGCATTAGGGTATAAGGTTTTTGGCGAACATGAATTTATCCTAAGATTAATAAATATAATAATAGTCTCAATTGGGTTATTCTATTTATACAAACTGTTAATTAAACTAGAGTTCGATGTTTTTTACTCTATGGCACTAACCTTTTTCTTCTTTTCGTCCACAGTGTTAATATATTACACTAACAACTACCTACCCGATGCCCCTGCATTTGGAATAACATTAACAGCTTGGTATTTCTTTTATACTGGTTTGAAAAATCAAAGAAACCATAAATCTTTCTACTTAAGCATATTTCTATTCACACTTGCTTCATTACTTAAAGTTACCTATGGATTAAATCTGGCAGCTGCGTTTTTATCAATTACTATATTCCATTATTCCAAAGATAAGTTTTCATCAATAAAGAATAGCATCCCACTATACGTCTCTTTTTTGGTTGCTGCAACTATTATACTATGCTGGTACATTTATGTTATAGAGTATAATAACCGCAACAATAGTGTTTACTTTTTAACACATTTAACTCCGATTTGGGACCTTGACAAAGCTCAAATTGAACTAGTGTGGAACTATATTTACAACTACTGGTATACAAGTTATTACTACGAAACCACCTTTCATACATTTATAATCATAGTACTCCTGGGTTTTATATTCCCTAAAAAAATGAATCGTACTTTTCTGGTTTTAACATTATCAATTCTTCTTGGAACTACATTATATGCGATAATGTTCTACCGCCAATTTATGGCACATGATTACTATTTTATTGCGATACTTCCTGCCCTTATATTTTTAGTAATCAATTCATTTATAGCTATTAATAACCAATTTCCTCTTATAATAAAAAACATATTTACCAAACTAGGCATCCTTATTATAATATTGCTAAGTATAAATTATGCCCAAGAAAAACTTCAGTCACGCTATGAAATATCTGGTGATATTTTTGCTGAAATAGGGAATCAACTTGATGGATCTGATAAGATGCTCGATTCAATTAATATAAGTAAGGGTGCTAAATTCCTAGTTATAGGTGATCATACCCCGAATGGTAGTTTATACTTCCTAAACAGAAGAGGTTGGACACTAAAAGACACATCTAACTATACAAGAATTAGGGCCAAAGAGTGTTTGGATTTTGGTGCTGATTATCTGCTACTAACAAACGAAGTATTTAACACCAATGAGTTTTTAAGCAATATTAATAAAGACTTTGTAGCTGAATATAATAATGCTGTTATCTATAAGATAGAAAAATAGAAAAGCTGAAATAAATACCCTATTTGTACCAATCAATTGCTCGCACATGGAATAATATGGTTAATATGAACTAAATGCCATTGATTGTTATACCTATTTTACTAAATTTGCATTATCTGGTTTTGGATTGATCAGATAAGACGAAGTGAAAATAAACTTGATATGACTGACAGAAGATTTATAAAAATAGCATTAACCATTATTGCTGCCGGTGTATGGGTTATTGTATTTCAAAATGCAGGAGTATTTCCACGTGTTTCTCCGGTTATGGTAGTTGCTGATTCTGCGTTGAGAATTCAAGGTGAAGTTGATGTTAATAACACCGTTTTTATTAAGGGTTCGGTAGATGCTAATATTGAAAGCATAAATGGATATAGCAAATTTTATAAAGATCCAAGAACAGGGGAATATTATGTTATCCCAATTACTGACCCTTACGAATAATCAATAGCTCTTAACTTGAATTAACTATTCTCAAATAAAAACTATTTTTGTTCAAATATAGTTTGTAATAATCTAACTTCTTAAACTGTAAATATGTCTGGCTACAAAAATATTGTTATTACAATATTATCAGTATTGGTAGTCATATATTCAAGTGGTCAAAACACTCAGGTAATTAATCAACTACATAGGCTAGAACTGGCTTCCGACAGTCTTGAAAAAGTGTATATTTATCATGATATTGTTTCTCAATTAAAAGAAACTTCTGTTGATCAAGCAATTGAGTATAACAAGAAAGCATTAACCCTGGCCAATAAAATTAACTCAGCCGATGCCTGTGGAGCTACAAATGAAATAATGGGTGAATTGTATGGCAACAAAAATTACATACAGCCTGCCATAAACTATTATCTGATTAGTGCTAAAATATATGAAGGACTAAACAATTATCGAAAATTATCGAGTATCTATGGCAACTTAGGCATGCTATACTATAATAATAATTACGATTACGAGCGAACTCTCTTTTATTATAGAAAATCACTTGACTATGCCGTCAAATTAAATGACAAGAGCTTAATTGGAGAAGTTTATAACAGGATAGGTAGAATTTTATTTAATCAAAACAATTTTGAAGATGCGCGCTACTATTTTAATAATGCAAAGGACATTTTTGAAGATCTTGATAATAAGGTAGGTGCCGCCGTTGCCACTAATAATATTGGTGAGATTTATAGAATGAAAGGTGAACTAAATAATGCACTTAAGTACTATAATAGAAGCATGAAACTAAATGAAACTGCCAACAACATACGTTTAAAAGCAATTACTTTAGAAAATATAGGACTAGTTAATAGTTTACAAGGGAATAAAAAGAAAGCATTAGAATACTACAATAATAGCTTGGAGTTATATAAAAATATAGATGATTTTATTGGAAGGTCGGAGTTATATTTATTAATAGCAGAAGAAAATATTAATGCCAGTGAATTTGAAAATGCATATAATTCGTATGAAAATGCATATCAGCTGGCCATGGAAAATAATCAATGGGAACAAATAAAAGAGTCATCACTTGGACTAAGCAGAGTTTTTGAAAACAAAAAGCAATATAAAGAATCACTAAAATTCCTTAGAATTTATGCAAGATATAACGACTCCATAATCAAAAAACAAATGTCGGACGAATTATTTGATCTACAATCGCACTTTCTAAGGAACATTAACGAAAAAGAATTACAAATAAAGGATGCTGACATAGAGTTACTGGAAAGTGAACAAAGAATTAACCAATTAAAACAATATTTTTTAATCTTTGGAGGACTGCTACTAATTATATTATCAGTACTAACAGTAATAAGACTAAGAAATAGGGTAAAAAAGGAACGTCTTATAAATCAAAAAGACAGGCAACTACATGAAACCCAAAAAGAATTATTAAGACTTGAACTCGACAATAAGGATAATGACCTTATTAATTTTGCATTACATTTAGTACAGAAGAATGAAGTACTAAAACAGTTAAAATACGACTTGGGAAAATTACCTGTTAATGATGACAATGAACTTAACCGTAAAATCAAAGAACTGTCTATTCATGTGCAGCAAAGCCTTCAAATAAATAAAGATATAGAGGAGTTCCAGCAAAAAGTTGACTTAACCTATGATGATTTCTTTGATAAACTAAAAGTAAAATTTCCATCACTAACTAAAAATGAAAAGCGACTTTGTGCTCTTTTGCGACTTAACCTTAGCACTAAAGAGATATCCTCGTTAAACAACACATCCATTAAAGCAGTTGAAATGAGCCGATATCGGCTTCGTAAAAAATGTAACTTGAACAATGCACAATCCCTTTCTGAGTACCTTCAAAATATCTAGAATTGAACATGTAGAGTATATCCAATTATTATACACCTGTTTTACTGATAGTTAAATTATTTTACGTAGAAGTCATGTTATTTATAATTATTACAAACAAACCAATTGTAGAAGTAGTGTAGAAACACTTTTAGATATTTTTTTTCATTTATATATATTTTTGTCACTGCAATATTGAGATAGCTATGGCACAAATAACAAATAATTCAGAAGTTGATACATTACTTTCAAGATGTTTAGAAAACGATCGTAATGCACAATTTCATTTTTATGAGAAATATTCCAAAAAAGTTTTTGGTGTTTGTATGCGATATGCTAAAAACAATACAGATGCAGAGGACATATTACAGGAGGGTTTTATCAAAGTTTTCAAATACCTAAAAGACTATAGTGGAAAAGGCTCAATTGAAGGATGGATGCGGAGAATTATGGTAACCACTGCATTAAACTATTACAAGAAAAAAAACCTCCTCAACAAAGATGTAGACCCTGAAAATACACGTGTCTCTCTTTCCGATGATTACGAAGTACTTTCACAGATGACACATCAAGAGTTACTGGTTCTGGTACGACAACTACCATGTGGATATCAAACCGTTTTCAATTTAAATACAATTGAGGGATATTCTCATAAGGAAATTAGCTCCATCATGAATATCTCTGTTAATACTTCAAAATCGCAATTATCAAGAGCCAAAAATAGTCTGCGAAAAAAAATAGAATCATTATTTGAAGTTGAAGAATCCCAACTCTCGATGGCATCCTTAGCCAGTTAATTTTTAAACCTAAGCATTTCCTTCAATCTTTATAGTTATTAAATCAGTTTACAATAATCTATATTTCTTTGATTTTCGAATACAGAATTTTGTATTATTGATATCCACAATATTTCTCAAATAATAAATAATATTATTAATGGTAGATCAAAAAACAGAGAACCCAACTAACTCAGATAAAAGCACTTATATAATATCGATTTCTATAATTGGATTATTCTTTTTTATCTTTGGATTTGTAACATGGCTCAATGGCATATTGATTCCATATCTAAAAATTGCTTGTGAACTAACCGACTTTCAAGCACTATTTGTGGCTTTTGCATTTTACATCTCCTATACTGTTATGGCATTACCTTCGTCATGGATACTAAAAAAAACCGGTTTTAAAAATGGTATGATGGTTGGGTTATTAGTTATGGCAGTAGGAACTGCATTATTTATTCCCGCTGCTCAAACTCGTATTTACTCATTATTCCTATTGGGTCTTTTTGTTCTTGGTACTGGTTTGGCCTTACTTCAAACAGCATCAAATCCATATGTTACAATCATAGGCCCCAAAGAATCTGCTGCAAAGCGCATAAGCATTATGGGCATATGTAATAAAGTCGCAGGAGCACTGGCACCATTAATACTTGCATATTTCATACTAAACGATGGTGATGTCTTTGTAGAAAAACTACAAACTCTGGAAACCGCTGCCAGAATTATCGCACTTGACAATCTAGCTGAAAGGGTTATAATGCCTTATTTAGTTATGACTATTGTTCTTATTCTGTTAGGAGTTATGATTCGTTTTGCACCGCTGCCTGAAATTGAAGAAGAAAAGGAAGATTCGAATATTTCTGACAATAATATAAAGACTAATATCTTTCAATTTCCAAACTTGATTCTAGGAGTTATTGCCCTTTTTCTATATGTAGGTGCTGAGGTTATAGCTGGAGATACAATAATACGATATGGGATATCACTGGGTATACCCATTAGCACTGCAAAAATATTTACTTCCTTAACATTAGTCTCGATGATCATTGGATATATAATTGGGATACTGCTAATCCCAAAGTATTTATCACAAGAGAAAGCTCTTTCGATTTCAGCTGTATTAGGAATTATTTTTTCATTGGCAGCAATATTAACTCCACCCATGGTATCTGTAACATTTGTAGCTTTGTTGGGTTTAGCTAACGCCATTGTATGGCCGGCGATATGGCCATTGGCACTTCACGGATTGGGACGTTTTATAAAAACAGGTTCGGCTATGTTGATTATGGCCATAGCTGGTGGTGCCATACTACCATTGATTTGGGGTAAATTAGCTGATGATCTCTCATCTCAACTTGCATATCTTGTAATGATTCCACTATATATTTTTATTTTCTTTTATGCAGAAAAATGGCATAAACTAACATCTTGGAAATAGTATATTAATTTCAACTTCATCATAATAGAATTATAAATTGCAATTGATAATCAGGCAGTAGCATATGCTGACTTACGTTTTATAAAGTTCAATCGCCACACAAATACTACCAAGTAAATAAACATCAATACAAGAAGATGTTGTATTTGATGGTTAATATCATGCCAACCACCTCCCATCACAAATAATCGTGTCATGGCTTCCATTATAGGTGTGGTGGGTATTAGAGCCGCCAACCATTGCAATGGCTCTGGCATTGATGAAATTGGCCATGAGTACCCCGATAAAAGAAAAAAGGGATAAGATGTGAAGGCTAGTATTTCCATCACTCTAATCTGACTTACTATAAAAGTGCCAACTATCATTGTTAATAGCATTATAGTAACTAGAAAAACCATCGAAACTACCAAAATAGAAGTTATTGACCCTTCTATTGGTAAGTTAAAAAAGGGAAATACCACAGCAATAAATATTAACAAATATGCCAAATATAAAAATGCATAATAGCTGGTTTTTCCAACTATGTAATTCAATATCCCATGGTTTGAACTTTGCAAGGATCGTTTTAAAATACCTTTCTCATTATCTCGTCCAACACTTTCGCCAAGGCCGATTAGAAGAGTTTGTTGAAGAATAAGAAAGAATAGTCCTGGTAATAAAAACCCTCCATAGCTATTGGTAACATTATATATTGGTTTCACCTCAGCAATAACCGGATTTATTAATTGCATTGCCTTGTGCGATTCAATTCCCTGAATTTCATAATATTCCAACCTTATTCCTGAGCCAACAGTTAACATTACCTCATTAACCGCCATATTCAAATCATTCGACGGAAGAAATTGAGTTGTATTCAAATATAAATTAAGAGTAGTTCCTTCCAACCTCATTAGTTCTTTCTCGAAACCATCAGTAAAAACCAAAAATCCCTGAATTTCAAGGTTCATAAGCTTTTCGACACCATCGTCATAGTTTTCAAGATATCCTATCATGTCAATTTTTTGGCTTGCTGACATCAACCTTGTCAATTTACGTGAGGTAGGAGTATTATCGTAATCAACTACTGCAAACTCAATCTGGTCAATGTCCTTATTAAGGTATATGGATCCAAGAAAAAAAGCATACAGTAAAGGAGCAATTATTACTGTTAGTAGTATACTGTGATCACTAACAACAAGTCGCAACTCATGACTAATTAATGATTTTATGTTACCATCCTTACTCATGAACTGGTATTAATTTTTATAAGCCGATTATTATTTAATTGTTTAATCCTAATTTTCAAGGCGACAAATGCTGTAACAAATCCAACACCAATAAACATCATTAATGCAACTAAATCATACATTATTAGAGTAAATGGAGCACCAATTTGATATACCTTAAAAAAAGCATAAAGAAAATGAGTATAAGGAATAAACTGTGCATACAACGAATCAAAAAATGGCATCCCAAACATTGGGAATGTAAAACCACTAAAAACAAATGCTGGCGAATTATAGAAGAATGCTATATCAAGAGATAATATCTCATCATCAATAGTAGATGAAAGCATAAGTCCAAGTGCGATATTCGATAGAATGAAAACAGAGAATAGAACAAGCAATTCTAATTCTTTTTCCTTAAATGGTATACCAAATAAAACAAATACTAAACCAATAAACATTGATATGGCTAGTCCATAACACAGGTATACGATACTCTTTCCAGCGATTATATTAGTAGCACTATTATTACTTATATCAACAAGATCGTTAAAAGTGCCGTTGTTAAATTCCGAGTTTATTGACCTTGTGGACACAAAAAAAATAATCATTTGGAGCAATACAGTCATAAGACCAGGAACCAGGTAATACAAATAATTATAAATTGGATTAAAAAGTGGTTTTGCTTCAACCACAATGGGTACAGCCAGATTCATTGCCTGATCTGGGGTTAAACCCTCTGCCACAAGTTTATTGATGGTGATACCTGCAGATAATGTGCCAACCACGGTATAAGCTTCACGAAGAAGAATGTTCCCAAAGATAATATTTGATGAATTTGTAAGTGTTTGAATCGTTACATCCTTACCTCTCATTACATCGCGTTCCATATTGTGTGGAATACGAAATATTGCGTGTTCAGTATGATTAAGAAAAAAGGTCTCCAACTGATCCTCCGAGCTTAGATAATATGTAACATCCATCGATTCAGTAGCATCCAGAAAATTAATTAAAGTACGGGAGAGTTTCGAATGATCTTCATCATATACAGCAACATGGATTTTAGATAATGAGCCTTCAATATAGATTGTAGCCAAAAGTATGAAAACAACAATAGGAACAATCAACATCAAATTCCTTACAGAAGGATTTTTTGATGAGATAAGAAACTCTCTGTGTGCAACTTTTATGAAAGCTGGATAATGCATTATTCGCTCTAATAAGAGATTTGAACTGTCATGCCTGGTCGCAAATTTTCAATTGGTTCTACTGGAACAAGCCTAACTTCAAAGGTTTTTAAATCGAAGTCACCTTTGGATTTGGTTGGTACCCAAGTTGCAAAATCTGCCATTACAGCAAGGTATGATACCCTAAACTCAAACTCTTTACCTCCAACACCAGGAACCTTTCCCTTTAGTATATTGCCCATACTAAATGCTTCAAGTTTATCCTCACGAACATTGGCGATGGCATAAATACTCTCAGGAATCATAATAGTTAATATGGGATATCCTGCTGCCATTACTTCACCCTCCTCTGCAAGTTTATTACTAATCTCGCCTGACACAGGGGCTATAATTTGAAGTTGTTCATAATAGGCTTCTGCCTCCTGTAACATTGCAGCAGCAGCCTCCACTTCACCTTCAACAATTTTTATATCCTCGTACGATGCACCTTCTTTTGCCAGATTATAAATTGCAAGTGCAGCTTGCATCTCATTTTTTGCGGCCGTATGCTTAAATTCCATTTCATCCATTTCTTGTTTGGAAATAATACTATCAGCAAATAATATCAAAAAACGGTTATAGGTTTTATTGGCAAAATTATACTGGCTCTCCGCCATCTTATATTGATTTTTTGCGGCTTCAATCTCTTCCTTTCGTGTTCCTTGTTTGGCCCTTTTCAACATTGAACTAGCCGCATTACGTATACCCTCAGCCTGACCAATTTTAGCATTCATAATGCTTGGTTCCAATGTTGCCAAAACTTGTCCCTTTTCAACCTTATCACCAAGGTCAACCAAAATTACATCAACCCTACCTGGGATTTCAGATGCAATATTTACTGTTGTAGTTTCAAACATTCCCAATATTACATTTTCATCCTTCTCGTCATGCCTAATTACTAGTATAATTACTGCAACAATTATAACAACTACCGGTATGGCAAGGGCAAATACACTACTATTAACTTTCATACAAACATTTTTTTTGGATATGAATAAAATGGATTAATCAGCTAACATATCAACTACCTTTTCAGGATTTCCTGTGGCTAGATATAAATCAGCAAGAGCAATATAATAATCGTACAATGAACTAAGTCGCTCAAGTACAACCCCTTCGTACAGAAGTCTGGAGTCGATTACATCTATTGACCTTGACAATCCTTCCTGAAATCGTTTCTCATTTATTTCCAGGTTTTTTGCTGCCAGATTAACCGTAGGTTTCATTTTCCTATATTTTTCTTCACTATTTAAAACTTCACGATACGAACTTGCCACCCATAAACTAATTTGCTCATGTGCATATTCCTCTGCTTTCAAAACTTCCTCGGTTAAATATTTTGTGGACTTTATTTTATTAACCTTTGATAGCCCACGGAAAATATTTATTCGAGCTTGAACGCCTACCATGGCAGGTGGCATAATAACAGGATATTCTTCTCTAAAAAAACCATATTCTCCCCATGCAGCAATCTGAGGTAAAAATTCGCTTACATCCAAAGCATGTTGCTGATCAACCATTAATTTCTGCTGTGCAATCATCCCAAAAATTGGCTGTTCTTGTCGGGCTTCAATTTGAAGGCTACTTAAATCAATTGCAGCTAACCTAAATCGTAAACTATCGATTGCAATCACATTAATGCTCTGGTTTAAACCTATACTGGTCTTTAAACCCATTTTGGCAATTTCAAGTTTATTCAAATCATCCGACAGTTCGCGTTGAGCCTGAGCAACAGCCACTTTGGCTCTTAACATCTCATGTGCCGGAATAACCCCAACTTCAATTGCTTTTCTAGCTTGTTGTTCGTGTTCAAGCATTCCTGAAAGAACTTGTTTACGGGTTTCAATTACCTCATTTAACAATACAACACCAAAATATCTGGTGATAGTTTCTTTAATAATTTCGTTACTTATTTGCTTTAAGTCGGCAGATGCATAGTCGAGTTCGGCTTCTGCAAACCTTTTTCCTGCTATTATCTTACCACCTAAGAAAATAGGTTGCAGTGCAGTAAAGTTTAAACTTGGATAGTTTTGTTGGTCAACAACAACATTGTATGCCGGTAATTTTCCTGCACCATTAACAATAGCATCATAAATAATTTGTTGTGACTCGGCCGGGACACCAATCTCTTGTGCGATGGCCACACCATATTTACCAGCTATTTCATCAATTGAACCTACTACCTGGCTCATATTAATCTCAGGATTCTTACTAAAATATGTGTATCCTCCCATTAAATCAATTGATGGGAAAAAATTACCGGTGGCAGCCTTACTTAAGTATTGTTTTTGTAATACAACCTGCTGATATTGTTTAATCTTAACATTATTAACTAAAGCACTATCGACGGCTGCAGAAAGGCTCAATTCCAAATTTTGCTGGCCATATAATGAAATCGAAACCATAAAACTAAGGAATGCTGATAAAAATAAAATCTTATAAACTATTTTAATATTCATATTATTCTAATAACATACTTTATGTGATGAGAAATTTTTAAGCAATCGACAAAATATCTACCAAATAAACTAACCGAATCTTGAAGTAATCTTCATATATTGCGATCAATTTAATCATACGAAATTAACAATAAATTCAATAAAGATGAAGCCAACATTATTAATATTAGCAGCAGGAATAGGTAGTCGTTATGGCGGTGTAAAACAGATGGATGAAATTGGTCCATCAGGTGAGAGTATCATTGATTATTCGGTATTTGATGCCATTAGAGCTGGTTTTGGTAAAGTTGTATTTGTTCTTAACCCAAGGATTGAAAATGAGTTTAAAGCAGTTTATGAACCCAGGTTAAAGGGTAAAATTGAAACGGATTACGTACTTCAAGAGGTTACTAATGTTCCGGATGGTGTTAACGTAAGTAAAGAAAGAGTAAAACCTTGGGGAACAGGTCATGCTGTACTGGTGGCTAAAGATGCCATCAATGAGCCTTTTGCAGTAATAAATGCAGATGATTTTTATGGCAAAAGTGCTTTTAGCTTAATAAGTGCATTTCTATCTGGAATAAAAAATGACTCAACAAGTTATGCAATGGTTGGATACAAACTTGCAAATACCCTATCTGAAAATGGAACTGTATCAAGGGGAATATGTAAAACCAAAAATGGTTTACTAACTGATGTTGTTGAAAGAACAAGTATTAGATCAGATAATAATAATATAGTTTTTGACGACAATGGCAAAACAGAACAAATCGATTCCGAATCTGTAGTTTCAATGAATTTCTGGGGCTTTTCGCCATTGTACTTTAAGCAGTTGGAACATGATTTCATCAACTTCATTGAAGAAAATTCGAAGGAAATTAAAGCTGAGTTTTATATCCCTACTGTTGTCAACGACCTGATTGAAAAAAATGAGGCATCAATTAAAATGCTCACGAGTAATGATCAATGGTTTGGAGTAACTTACAAGGAAGACAAAGAAACTACTATAAAAAAAGTTGCAGAGTTAATTAGCAGTGGGGTATATCCCAAGAAGCTGTGGTAATTTAATAGTTGGGATTATTAATATTGGTGTAAATGATTTTTGTGAATAATGATATACTTAAGAGTTTCTTTGGAGACCAAAGAGTATCAGAAATCATCGAATTTGGTAATGGTCATATAAATGAAACTTATCTACTATCACTTGGGTCGGAAAAGTATATCCTTCAAAAGGTTAATGGAAACATTTTTAATACCAAGAATCTTATTCACAATTATACAATTTTAAACGAATACTCATCTACAATAACTAGTGGATATAAGCATTTCCCAGATATGTTGCTTAATAAGAATGGTGATGTGCATACTTTAGATTTAGATGGAAACGCATGGAGAGTTACTGAATTCATTGATAATTGTCCCAACTATAGCATCTCCCCTGGTCTATCAATAACTGAAAAAGCAGGCAGTACAATGGGAAAATTTCAGTGTTTCTTATCAAAACTAGACCCACATACATTTAAGGATACAATTAGTGGTTTTCATAACCCAAAAAGAAGGGTTGCAGATTTTGACAGAGCCATACTAGGTTGTGAAAAATCTATTATGGACAGTGCTAGAGATGAAATAAAAATCGCCCTGAACCATAAAGATATTGCCGAAAATATTGAAAAACTTCTAGTTAGCAATGTTCTACCAAACAGAATTACACACAACGATACTAAGTTGGAAAACATACTTTTCGATTTAAATAACAATCATACATATGTAATTGACTTAGATACCGTTATGAAAGGAAGCATACTGTTTGATTTTGGTGATATGGTTCGTTCCATCACAAGCTTAGCCAAAGAAGATGAGCAAGACATAGATGAAGTATCATTTAGCATTGATCACTTTAACGCATTAAGCAAAGGTTACTTTGGTGAAATAAAAGGTATCATCACAAAACATGAATCCGATAATATCCTGGATGGGTTACTCTGTGTTATATATATCCAGGGAATTCGTTTTTTAACCGATTATTTAGATGGTAACAACTATTATAAAACTAAATATGGTAACCATAACTTAATAAGATGTAGAACCCAATTCAAACTACTAACCGATATCATTAATAGCAAGATTGAAGTTAAGAAAGTTATTGATTGTGCTTTAAAACAAAAAGCTGCTAATTATTAATCAACAGCTTTTCTTTTTGCAATATGCAAAGCTTAATTTAACAGGATACTAATATTTCCCAGACTTTGTGTTTTGAAGTTCCTTAGGGCCGCAGCATAGCTTAAAATAAAACTAATCGTTTCGGACGAAGGCATTAGCCTCGAAGAATCCTTCGATTTATTTCTGGTTGTATCCTGATGTTTTCTCGGAGTAGATTTAATCATACGCAATTTGTTTATTAACAATTAATATTCAACTAACGCAAAAAGTATGATTTTATTATTTCTAAAAGCTTAAATGTACACCATCACCAATATCAATAAGAAATATATCTCTAATTGTCAAACATTTACAATATGGATTATATATCTAAAATATTAGATACTACCGGTTTGGTATTATGCAGCACCAAAGGGCGTGTGTTATATCTGTTGATGTAGTAAGTATATATACTTTTCTATTTGATTAAAAGCTCATCTTTTCTAAAAATCACCATTCGTCTAATGAGCTCTTTCGGAAGAGGTTTGTCAAATGGAAATTTAACAGTTCCCTTTCCTAAGGCAAAGTTCTTTAATTCATCTGAAAAATGATCTATTGTTGCTTCATAAGGATAAAAACTTACGTATTTGGAATAAGCTGCTATCATCAACTGCTGCTCAGGTTTTGTACCAGGAATTAGGGTGAAAGAAGGAACTTTGTAATTTTGAATTTCGATGGTTTCAGGAACAGCCTCTTTTATCAGACTTCTCAGTTCGTGTAAAATAAATTGCGCTTTCTCAGGTTGACTATCAATATAGTCGTCCACAGTTTTGAAGATTGGCATTGAACCTTTTTTCCCATGTACTTATGTTTTATTGTCAAACAGATCAATCTTTCGTTCTATATCTGCAAGAATTAAGCAGTAAGAACAACTTTTTTCTCTTCAATTATCTTACGCATATTAATAATTGCATATCTCATTCTCCCGAGGGCAGTATTAATACTTACATCTGTTTGTTCTGCAATATCTTTAAAGCTCAATCCAGAATAACACCTTAAATAAAGGACTTCCTTTTGCTCTTCGGGTAAAAATTCAAGAAGCTTACGAACATCTGTATGAATTTGATCAACAACCAGCTTCTCTTCAATCGAAGGATCAGTGAACTTAATGGTATCAAAAACATCAAAATCATTATAGGAATTATCAACTGTAGGTACTTTTTTTGATTTCCTAAAATGATCAATTACCAAATTATGAGCAATTCGCATTACCCATTGTATGAACTTTCCTTCGTCATTATAACTACCACGTTTAAGTGTGTTAATAACTTTTACATATGTATCCTGAAAAATATCATCAGCCAGTTGCTTATCTTTTACCAATAAGAATATGTATGAATATAATCTATTCTGATGGCGTTCAATAAGTGTTTGGAGGCTGGAGTGATTACCGTTAATGAAACTTTTAATTAGTTCTTTCTCACTAATAGTTGCTATACCCATTTTACCTATTTTATGTTATTTGAACAAAAAAATGGTAAATTCTAATCGATAATCTTTCTCCTATTGGTTAGTTAAACAATATGCAAATATAACGATTATATTAGTAAAAGCAAATAAAGTTATAGTTTTGCACCTTGTTTTTTTTCAAATAATGTGATTTAGCAAAATGAGCGTAAACAATATTAATCATATAAACATCTTAAATTCAAGGGTTAACAACTTAAGAAACCTAAGTGTTTCGATTCCGAAAAAAAAGCTAGTTGTAATCACAGGATTATCTGGATCAGGTAAATCATCATTGGCATTTGACACATTATATGCTGAAGGACAAAGAAGATATGTTGAGAGCTTGAGCTCCTACGCTCGACAATTTTTAGGCCGGATGGATAAACCTGAAGTAGATTCAATTGCCGGCATATCACCTGCAATAGCAATTGAGCAAAAAGTAAAAAGTCGAAATCCTCGGTCAACGGTTGGTACTTCCGCTGAAGTTTATGAATACATTAAGTTGCTATTCGCCAGAATTGGAAAAACATATTCACCAATATCGAACAAGCAGGTTAAGCGACATTCTGTTTTTGATGTTGTAGATCATATAATGGCTTTACCTGAGGATACAAGTGTTATATTATACTCCCCTTTATTTATAGCTTCTGATCGAAAGTTGAAACAACATCTACAGGTTCTTCTTCAGCAAGGTTTTAACCGTGTTTTAAAAAACGGAGAAATAGTACGAATTGAGGATATCATTGACAGCGTTGATGAAGATGCAGTACCTCAAAATTGTTATCTGGTAGTTGACCGAATTATTGTGAATCATTCTGATGAAGACCTTAAATCTCGAATTGCTGATTCAGCTCAAATTGCATATTACGAAGGAAAAGGAAGTTGCATTGTTTCATATAATATTGAAGAAGATATAGAAATTAACTTTTCAAATAAATTCGAGCTTGATGGAATTAAATTTGAAGAACCTTCAGCAAATATGTTTGCATTTAATAATCCTTTGGGAGCTTGTAAGCGTTGCGAAGGATATGGGAGCATAATAGGTATTGATCCCGAATTAGTAATTCCAAACCCTAGTTTATCAGTTTATGACGAAACAATAGCATGCTGGAAGGGTGAAAAAATGAGTAAGTTTAAAGATCAGTTAATTAATAATGCTTTCAAATTCGATTTTCCAATTCACCGACCCTATTACCAATTAACAGCCGAAGAAAAGGAATTGCTTTGGACGGGAAATGAATATTTTGAAGGTATAAACTCATTTTTTCAATCGGTAGAAGAACAGACATATAAGATTCAATACCGTGTAATGTTAGCTCGTTACAGAGGTAAAACCAGCTGCCCCGATTGTAAAGGAACACGATTAAGAAAAGATACAAACTATATTAAGGTTGGTGGACACAGTGTTAGCGAGATTGTTAAAATGCAACTGAATGATGCATATAACTTTTTCAACAAACTTGAACTTAATGAATATGATGCAAAGGTTGCGAAAAGGTTGCTAATTGAAATTAAAACTCGTCTTAAATTTTTAGTAGATGTAGGGTTGGATTATTTGACAATGAATAGATTGTCTTCATCATTATCGGGCGGAGAGTCGCAAAGGATTAATCTTGCAACTTCATTGGGAAGCAGTTTAGTTGGTTCGATGTATATACTTGACGAGCCAAGTATTGGGTTACATCCAAGGGATACTGACAGATTAATTGGTGTATTATACAGTCTTCGCGACATAGGTAATTCGGTAATTGTTGTTGAACACGATGAAGAAATAATAAAGGCTTCTGATCAAATAATTGATATAGGACCCAATGCAGGTGAACACGGTGGAAAACTTGTTTATCAAGGCACCTATGATGAATTAAAAAATAACGACACAAGTTATACTGCACTATATCTAACCGGAAGAAAAAATATTGAACTTCCACATAGAAGGCGTTCCTGGAAAGATTACATTGAAATTGTCAATGCTACACAAAATAATCTTAAGAATATAAATGTTAAGATACCACTAAATCTACTACTTGTAATAACAGGAGTTAGTGGATCGGGAAAATCAACACTTGTAAAAGATATTCTCTATCCGGCAGTAAAGAAACAACTGGATGGCTATGCAGGAAAATCAGGAAGACACGGATATGTGACTGGCGAGCTTGGAAGTATATCAGCAGTAGAATATGTTGACCAAAACCCAATAGGCCGTTCTTCGCGATCAAATCCAGCTACATACCTTAAAGCTTATGATGATATTAGATCATTATTTGCCTCTCAAAAACTGGCCAAACTTCGAAATTACAAACCAGGATTTTTCTCTTTTAATGTACCCGGAGGACGGTGCGATCAATGTGAAGGTGAAGGCGTAACAAAAGTTGAAATGCAGTTTATGGCCGACATTTATCTAAAGTGCGACTCATGCAATGGTCACCGATTTAAAGATGAAGTATTGGATATTAGGTACGAAGGAAAAAACATAAGTGATATTCTTAATATGACTGTTGATCAGGCCATTGATTTTTTCACAACTTCATCAAAATCAAACAGATTAAGTAAGAAAATAACTGAAAAAATAACACCATTGTCAGATGTTGGCCTTGGATACCTCCACATGGGGCAGCCATCAAATACTTTAAGTGGTGGTGAGGCTCAAAGAGTAAAGCTTGCATACTTTCTATCCAAAGGTGGTAACGACTCCCCCACTCTATTTGTATTCGATGAACCAACAACAGGATTGCATATTCATGATATCGAAAAGCTATTGGTTTCGTTAAACTCTCTTATCGAGATTGGTCATTCGATAATTGTTATCGAACACAATGTAGAGGTAATTAAATCAGCCGATTGGATTATCGATCTTGGTCCGGATGGTGGTGAAGGTGGTGGAGAATTAATATTTGAAGGTACTCCTGAAAATATTATCAAATGTAAAAAATCATTTACCGGTAAATACCTAACTGACAAGATATTAAACAATTCTGAATTGAAATAGTTGCCCCAAAGTATAACTTCGCCAAATTGAAATGACCAATCAATTTGATATTCCAATAATATATTTTACTATCACATATTTGATATTTTTGCAATCTGAAATAATTAACTAATAATACTAAAAAATGAAATTTTTATCTTTTATTCCATCAGTGGCTCTAATAATACTTTTATCCTCATGTATGGGCGGCGACCATTCGCATAATGGAACAACTCATAATCATTACACAAATGGAGATCACGATACTACCATACATTACCCACAAGAAAAACATCTAGCCAACATTAAACAACTTACAGATGGGGGCGATAATGCCGAGGCATATTTTAGCTTTGATAACTCGATGATTGTATTTCAAGCAAAAGTACCTGCATGGGGAAGCACCTGCGATCAAATCTATTATTTTCCATTTAGTGATGGAGACATGAAAACAGATATGCCAACCATGTTAAGCAATGGACTAGGTAGAACAACGTGTTCATATTTTATGCCTGGTGATACAACAGTTCTTTATGGCTCAACTCGTTCGGGTAGTGACAATTGTCCCCCAGAGCCAAAACGACGTGATGATGGGAAGTATGTATGGCCGATTTATCCCGACTTTGACATTTATATAGCTGATTTACAAGGCAATCTAGTCGACACTTTGGTATCAGGACCGGGCTATGATGCGGAAGCTACTGTATCTCCTACTGGAGACAAAATAGTATTTACCTCCGATCGTTCGGGTGATTTGGAATTATATACTTGTAATGTCGACGGCAGCAATCAAAAACAAATAACACATGAGTTGGGCTATGATGGTGGTGCCTTTTTCTCTCCCGATGGTAGCAAGCTTATATTCAGATCATCGAGGCCAAAAACAAAAGCCGAAATTAAGGAATATAAAGATTTGCTAGCTGAAGGACTTGTAAAGCCTACAAATATGGAATTGTATGTGTGTAACATTGATGGAAGCGAGTTAAGACAAATTACAAAGCTTGGGAAAGCAAATTGGGCTCCGTTTTTTCATCCTTCCGGAGAAAAGATTATTTTTAGTTCAAATCATGCCAGTAAGAGAGGATTCGAGTTTAATCTTTATATGATAAATATTGATGGAACCGGACTTGAGCAAATTACTTACGATGAGATTTTTGATGCATTTCCCATGTTCTCACCCGATGGCAAAAAGCTAATTTTTTCTTCAAATAGAAACAATGGTGGCACCAAAAACACTAATCTATTTATTGCTGACTGGGTTGAATAAAAAGGATTAAATGTGTTTGTTCTCATTATTTATATTTTTAAATTCAAGGAACAAAATAATATGTTTTAGTTATGGATATTGCAAAAAGGGAAGCAGTATTTGAAATTCTTAAAAAACTCGATATTGATTTCGAAGTTTTTGAGCACCCACCTTTGGATACAATCGAAATTGCTTTGAAGTACTGGAAGGATATTGATGCCGTTCACTGTAAGAACTTATTCTTCCGTAATCACAAAGGCAGGAAACACTATTTAGTTATAATTAAGGATACTACACCATTTAGTATTCATAGTCTTGAGAAAAAGCTAAAACAAGGAAAACTAACCTTTGCCTCTGAGAAAAGGTTGCTCAAATATTTGGGAGTTAAGCCGGGATCTGTATCTCCATTTGGGTTAATAAATGATGAAGAAAGTCATGTACACCTTTTTATAGATAAACAACTTCAACTAGCTTCAAAAATTAGTTTTCATCCCAACGATAATACTGCCAGCCTAGTCCTAAACTATTCTGATTTAATAAGATATATTGAGTCGAGGGGAAATACCTACGAATTTATTGATCCATCGCCCAAAAACGATTAATTTTGTATTATGCAAAAAATAGATATTGATGTAGTATCAGAGATCGGCAAACTTAATGGAGTAATTGTCCATTTACCTGGTCCTGAGGTTGAAAACATGACTCCGGAAAATGCTCAACGGGCTCTTTATAGTGATATTCTAAACCTATCTGTTGCTTTACCTGAGTATAATAATTTCATTGGTGTACTTAAGAAATACACAAAGGTTTTTGAGGTGAGTGATTTATTATTTGATATTATTCAGAATAATGAATACAAGAACGAATTATTGCAAGAAATTTGTTCCCTAGAACAAAATCACGATGAGGATATATGTGGTTTTATTGAAACTATAAATGATAAAGAGTTGGCCGAACAACTTATCCAAGGCATTGAAATGCAAAAAGATAATCTAAGTAGGTTTCTGGATAATGAAAGGTATTGTTTACACCCGCTTCCTAATTTCTTTTTTACACGCGATGCAAGTTTTTCCATCGGTAATGAGGTAATGATTAGCAAAATGGCAAGAAGTGTTCGTGATCGTGAAACTCTTATTATGGAAACCATTTTTAAACATCATCCAATCCTAAAAGCCAAAACCGTAAACCCGGTATTATCATATGACAAAACCGGCAAAGGTACCATTGAGGGAGGAGATGTTATTGTTGCTCGCGAAGACATCACCATTATTGGAACCGGCGATAGGACTACGACCCAGGGAATTGATTCAATAATAGAGCATCTTAAAACCAAAGAAGGCACACATCATCTTATTATACAGGAGTTACCATTTAAGCCAGAGTCGTTCATACACTTAGATATGGTATTTACATTCCTTGACAAGGATAAATGTATGATCTTTGAACCGCTAATTATTAATGCTACAAAATATCTTACCATCCACATAACCATTGATAACAACAAAGTTATCAGTATAAAAGAGGAGAAAAACATTCTTGTTGCCTTAAGATCATTGGGTATGGATTTAGAACCTATTTTTTGTGGTGGAACAAATGACCTAACGATTATGGAGCGTGAGCAATGGCAAAGTGGCGCTAACTTTTTTACTCTTGAACCAGGCAAGGTAATAGGATATGGAAGAAATGTGAATACAATTGAAGCTTTAAACAAAGGAGGGTTTGATATTGTTAGGGCAAAAGACATTGTTTCGGGTAAAGAAAACATCGAAGACCATGATAAACTGGTAGTTACCATTGTTGGAAACGAACTATCAAGAGGTGGTGGTGGCGCCCGGTGTATGACTATGCCAATATCTCGTCAAAAAGTGAACTGGTAGTTTTGCTATTTAAACCTCAAATAAACTTGCATTGAATACACAAAAAATAAGGGAATATTATAATTCAAATCCTCTGACATTTATAATAATTGTTGGGTTTTTATTTAGACTATTGGCAGCAATATTCTCAAAAGGCTATGGATGGTCAGATGATCATTTTTTAATTATTGAAATTGCTCAATCATGGGTAGATGGGTTAAACTATAATTCATGGTTACCACTTGAAGATGGTACAAATGAACCCCCAGGATTTAGTTTTTTTTATGTGGGTATACATTACTATATTTTTAGTTTTTTTGAATGGATTGGCATTTTCAATCCACAATCTAAAATGCTAATAACTCGCGTATTACATGCTCTATGGTCATTGCTAATAATCTATTACGGTTACAAAATAACACTCGAATTAAGTAATAAAAAAACAGCAATTATTGTTGGATGGATATTATCTTTGTTGTGGTTATTTCCAATGCTAAGCGTCCGAAACCTTGTTGAATATGTAAGTATCCCCCCTATTATGTATGGTTTGTGGGTGATTATAAATTCGAATAAGACTAAGCTTTGGACCTGGATATGGGTAGGGTTCGTTTTTGGAATTGCTTTTAGTATACGCTTCCAAACAGCTCTTATTTTTGGTTCAATTGGTATCGTTATGCTTATTCAAGGTAAATGGAAAGAGGCCATATATATCGCCATCGGAGGCGTTATCTCATTGGTTATTTTCCAGGGAGGAATTGATTGGCTTGTGTGGGATAAACCATTCATTCAATTACTGCATTATATAGGTTACAACTCGAACCAGGAAAATATTATGCAATATACCGTTGGTCCTTGGTATACCTACATGCTATTAATAATTGGTATACTAATACCGCCAATAAGCATCTTTATTACAATTGGGTTCTTTAAGGAATGGAAAAAACTACTTATAATTTTTATACCAGTAATAGTATTTCTTATTTTTCACTCATATTATCCAAACAAGCAGGAGCGATTTGTTCTTACCATTATCCCTATGATGATAATTATTGGGATTATTGGATGGCAAAAAATTTCTGAAAACAAAAAAACAGGGAGTTTACTACGCAGTTTCATTCGTGGTTCATGGATCTTTTTCTGGATAATTAATTTTATTGCATTGGTTCCTATAACTTTAATGTATTCGAAACAAGCCAGAGTTGAGAGTATGTCATATATATCTGATTATGGGAATATAAACAACTTCGTTATTGAAGATATCCACAAAACCAATTCGGGATTTCCTCCTCAATTTTATATAAAAAACTGGTATAATTATGTCTCGATTAAGGATAGCAATGATCTACTGGAACACTCAAAAATTCAACAAAACTATAATGATTCCGAACAACCTGGTTTTATTTTGTTTTACCAACCCATTGATATTGAACTAAGAGTGGAAAATATGAAGACAATATATCCTAATATTGTTTTTGAAACCATAATTGAACCAGGGTTTATGGACAAGGTGATGTATTGGTTAAACCCCATAAATGATAATCAAAACATTTACTTATACCGTAACACCTCAGTACTTCCAAACAAGATTAAATAGTCAATCAAAATTGATTCATAGTTGATTTATAGAAGTGCAGATAGTTTAATAATAATCCCATTTTTAATTCAGTCTGATTATATTTGCATTATTACTCGTTGGAAAATCACTTACTAGCATAAGCTAATTATGAAACTGATTAGGAAAATCTTTATCTACACTATTACCATATTCACTATAATTATTATAGCTGGGCTTATTTATATTGATATTAATCTTCCTAACCTGCCACCTTTAACAAATAAAATTATTGACAATGCGCTTGCGAGTAATTCATTTAAACTAAAAGGAGAGCAAGGATATGCAGTAAATGATAATACTAAAATATGGTACGAATCAATCCTACCTCCCGATACTATTAAGGGGCATATTATCCTTATAATGGGTATATCTAACGATGCACTGGCTTGGCCCGACTTTTTCATTAACTCATTGTTAGATAGCGGTTATCATGTAATAAGATATGATAACAGAGGAACAGGATTATCTGACTGGATGGACGAATGGAATGAAGATAATGCTTATTCACTTGAAGACCTGGCAGATGATGCCATTGCAATACTTGATACGCTTCAAATTGAAAAAGCTCATGTTATTGGTGCGTCATTTGGAGGCATGATAGCTCAAACACTTTCAATTAATTATCCCGATAGAGTAACAACATTAATTTCTATGATGTCAACAACAGATATTATGGATCCTGAACTACCTTCCATTAATATGGACATTGTGAAGATGTTATTCTTAGCTCAAATAAAATACGGAATATTTGATAACGAGTCGAACCAAGTAAAACTACAAATTACTTCACGTTTATTATTGTTGGGTGATGAAAAATATGAACTAGATCTTGAAAATATAGCTAATTCTACTGTTTATAATATTCGTCAACGTAACGGTTTTAATGCTGATGCTTCCAAACAACATATTGAGGCTACAATGAAATCTGGTACAAGAATCGATCAATTAAAAAACATTAATACACCAACACTTGTTATACACGGAAAGTCGGACCCATTAATTGATTTCGCGCATGGATTAAAAACACAACAGACCATACCAAATGCTGACAGCTTATGGATTGAAGGAATGGGCCATGATATACCCAAATTTTACAATGACATAATAATATCACGTATCATATTACATATTAAACAAAACCCTGAAAAAAATGATTAGGGAAGAAGCAAAGATTAAAATTGATGAATTAGTAGAGTTACTTCAAAAACACAACTATAATTATTATGTACTTTCAAATCCAACCATAAGTGATTACGATTTCGATATCCTACTAAAGGAATTGGAACAACTTGAAAGTCAATTCCCTGAATTTTTGCGGCCCGATTCCCCATCATTAAGAGTTGGTGGAGAGCCATCCAAAAATTTCGAAACAGTCGTTCATAAATATCCCATGCTATCGCTTTCTAATACTTATTCTGAAGAGGAGATAACAGATTTTGATACCAGAGTTAGGAAAGTTACTGGCGATGATGTTGAATACGTTTGCGAGCTTAAATATGACGGCCTTTCAATCGGGCTTACATATATAAACGGAATCCTTGAACAGGCTGTTACACGTGGTGATGGAGTTCAAGGTGATGATGTTACAAATAATGTACGAACAATTAAAAGCATCCCGTTGAAACTTCATGGAGATTTTCCAAATGAATTTGAAATTCGAGGTGAGATTTTTTTACCCCTTGATGGTTTTAACAAGATGAATAATGCCAGGGAAGAAATTGGAGAACAAGCCTTTGCCAATCCTCGAAATGCAGCTTCGGGATCATTAAAAATGCAAGATCCTACTGAGGTAGCCCAAAGGCCTCTTGACTGCTTTTTATACTACGTTCCCGGAAATCAACTTGATGTTCCTACACATTATGATAGTTTACTCGAATCCAAAAAAATGGGGTTCAAAGTCTCTAAAAATATAGCAGTTTGTCGCAACACCAATGAGATATTTGAATTTATAAACGACTGGTCGTATGGAAGAAAACAGTTGAATTATGAAATTGATGGAATAGTGATTAAAGTTAATAGTTTAGCTCAGCAAAAGCAATTGGGTTTTACAGCCAAAAATCCAAGATGGGCAATTTCATATAAATTCAAAGCCGAAAGAGCCGAAACCAAATTGCTATCGATTGACTATCAAGTAGGAAGAACTGGAGCAGTTACTCCGGTTGCTAATTTAAAGCCTGTTCTGCTTGCCGGAACAACGGTTAAAAGAGCCAGTTTACATAATTCTGACGTTATAAAAAATCTGGATGTCAGAATTAATGATAGTGTTTATGTTGAAAAGGGTGGCGAAATAATTCCGAAAATTGTTGGAGTAAATACCAAACTACGTTCGTTGGAATCACGGCCTGTTATTTTCACTTCCCACTGCCCTGAATGTGGAACATCACTAACAAAAAAAGAAGATGAAGCGGCACATTATTGCCCCAACGAAGACCATTGTCCTCCTCAAATTAAAGGTAAACTCGAGCATTTTATTTCTCGTAAGGCTATGAATATTGACAGTCTGGGAGAAGGTAAAATTGAGATGTTATACGATAATAACCTACTAGTTGATGTTGCTGATTTTTATCAGTTAGTTCCTGAAGAGTTATTGGGATTGGAAAAGATCATTCCGGGAAAAAATGGCAAAAAAGACAGCAGGATTAGCTTCCAGGCTAAAACTGTTTCAAATATCATAATTGGTATTGAAAAATCAAAAGATATACCATTTGAAAGAGTGCTGTTTTCGCTAGGTATCAGATATGTAGGCGCTACGGTTGCTAAAAAGTTAGCCAGTCATTTTAAAAATATTGAAGCAATTGAAAAAGCTACATTTGAAGAGTTAATTGAAGTTGATGAAATCGGAATAAGAATTGCTGAATCCGTAATTAACTGGTTTAGCAAACCCGAGCACATTTCAATTATCCGCAAACTCGGCGAGGCTGGTGTTAAATTGGAGCTGGAAGAAAGTGAAGGAGAATCGTCGAATATACTTAATGGCAGCTCTTTTGTAGTTAGTGGAGTTTTTGAGAAGCATTCGCGCGATGAAATAAAAACACTAATTGAAAAGTTTGGCGGAAAAAACACTAGTTCCATTTCATCAAAAACCGGTTATTTGATTGCAGGTAATAATATGGGACCTGCCAAAAGAAAAAAAGCCGAGAAATTTGGTGTACCAATTATTTCTGAAGATGATTTTGTGAGCATGATAGAGCCAATTGCCTAATCCTTTTTTGGTTTTTTCATGAACTTATAAAACACCCAAACAAAACCTCCCAATAAATGGAGTATTACAATTGTAAATATTATATAGGCTAATGTCACGACTTTAGGGTTCCTAGTTGGTTTGAAACGAGATTATTAAAAATCTTAGAAATTATAAGAAACACCTCCCGCGAAATTCAATATTCCAATATGTGAGGGCTGATTTATTGTTGTGCTATTGCGTAGATATTCAAATTCAATTTTTGATCCCATATATGATGCATCCAGGTGAACATTAAAATCATCATTTACAACCAGTTTTAACCCGCCAGAAAACAAAAATGCTACCACCAATTGATTATTATGTGTTTCATAATAATTAACATTTGAAAAAACTGTGGTTGTCTCAATTAAAGCTGTTGGCTTATATATATTCCTAAGGCCTCCAAACATTTTAAAGTTTATCATTAATATATCGGTAACTGGAAGATCAAACACAAATCCTCCTAGCCCACTTACATCCCTAAATGCTTCTGATTTCGCACTTACGGTTTTAAACGCTGGACTACGATTCATATAGTTATCAGCCAATCTCGATTCATCAACCGGGTTCAAATTATAATTCAACATAAAGCCAAAACCAAAATGCCAATTGTAATAATATGATATTTCGGCAGCAATGTTTGTCCCAACTTTTACACAACTTGTTAGGTCAATACTATTACCGTAACCAAAATCATAGGCCGGCAATGCTGCTCCAATTGATAGTTTAGCCACCGCTCTTCGATATCTATATCCCTGAGAATATATCAATTGCGGTAGAATTACAAAAATTATTATTACTAATATAATGCGTTTCAAAGGATAATTTCTTTAAGCAGCAATTTACAAAAAATAATTAATCAATTTAATTATTAGAAATTAAATGCAGCCAATAGTTTTTCCATGGCATTGGCAACCACAGCTTTTGGTGCTGCAAGGTTTATCCTTTGAAAGCCGGCTGCTTCTTCGCCAAATATTGGACCATGACTTAACCCAAGCTGTGCTTTGTTGATGAGAGTATCCTTAATCTCTTCATCATCAATGCCAAGCGATCTGAAATCAAGCCAGGCCATATAGGTAGCCTCTGGGGGTATTAGTTTAATTGCACCATTGGTAACACCAAGAGCACTCTTCACAATATCAAAATTACCACCAACATACTGCATCAGTGAATCAACCCACTTATCACCAAATGTATAACCGGCTTCTGATGCCACGGCTCCAAACAAATTGCCCATCGACAAATGCAATGAATTAATTACTTTTTCAAATTTTTCGCGCAATTCTTCATTTGAAATTATTATGGATGATGTGGCAAGACCTGCTATATTAAAAGTTTTACTAGGTGCGATGCATGTTACCGTAATATTTGCAATATCTTCAGAAATCGAAGCTAAAGGTATATGCTTGTACCCCGGAAGTATAAGATCATTATGTATCTCATCGGATATAATTATAACGTTATTGTCAACACAAATATCTCCTAATTTTTTTAGTTCATCCCTTGTCCATACTCTGCCAACGGGATTGTGAGGACTTGACAGAAAAAACATTGATGCTGTTTTGGCCTTTTCCTCAAAATCATCAAAATCAATGACATATTTTTCATTTGATAACAGAAGCCTGTTTCTCAATTCAATTCTATTATGATCAGATATGGCGGTGAAAAAAGGAAAATAAACTGGTGGTTGTACAATTATTTCATCGCCAGGCTTGGTAAAAGCAAGAGTAGAGAAATTTAATGCCGGCACGATTCCAGGACTATAAACAATCCAGTCTTTTTCAATTTCCCAATTATGTCGTCGTTTTACCCAATCGATTATTGAACTATAATATGAATCCTGCCTAAATGAATAACCGTATATGGGATGATTAGCTCTTTCAACGATAGCATTTCTGATAAAATCAGGTGTTTCGAAATCCATATCAGCAACCCACATTGGAGTAACATCATCTTTTCCAAAAAACTTTTCGCGCATATCGTACTTGATATTTGCAGTAGATTGTCTATCTATAATACGATTAAAATCATACATACATTATTATATTAATTGAGAAGTTGGCTGCGCGGATTACATTGCCATTATTGAAAATAAAACGCTAGTCCTATTGAGTTAACATCACAGGCATAATAAGCATTAATACATCTTCCGGGTCATCATCTTCACGCTCTGAAATGATAATCCCAGCTCGATTTGGTGCTGATAATTCAAGAATAATACGCTCTGGCTCAAGTGTATTAAGCATCTCTTGCATAAACCTTGAGTTAAAACCTATCTCAATGTCATCGCCTTCATAGCTACAAGTTAGTCTTTCTTTGGCTTCACTTGAATAATCCAAATCTTCGGCTGTTAATAACAATTCCTTACCTGATATTTTAAATCTTACCTGATGTGTTGATTTACTACCAAAAATTGAAACTCTGCGAATTGCATTTAATAAACTTTTTCTATCAATTGATAACCTATATGGATTTTGTGTTGGAATAACAGCTTCATAGTTTGGATACTTACCATCTATCAATCTACATATCAATACAATGTCATCAAACTCAAGTTTAATATTGGTATCATTAATATCAAGCTTAACCATAACTTCCTCATCTTCGGGCATAACATTTTTAAGATGATTAAGAGGTTTTTTTGGTAGGATAATAGAGGTAGGTGTTTCCGACTTAAAATCGTATCTTCTGTATCTAACTAACTTATGTGCATCGGTTGCAACAAAAGTGATACTATCATTAGATATTTCAAACAATACTCCCGACATTACCGGACGTAGTTCATCATTACCTGTTGCAAAAAGGGTTTTGTTGAATGCATTTACGAGTAAAGCTGAATTCAACTCTAGAGATGAAGTATTTTCCATTTCAGGAACCTGTGGAAACTCATCACTTTGGTGACCAATAAGTTTATATTTTCCTTCTCCTGCAAAAATTTCGATACTAGTGTTATCAACCGAAAGAGTTACCGGGAGCTCGGGTAATGATTTCATAATATCAAGCAACATCTTCGCAGGTATAGCAATAACACCAGGGCCTTCGGCCTTATCAGCTGTTAATGTAACAGATATTGTTGTCTCAAGATCGGAGGCAGTTATACGCAACTTATCTTCATTAAGCTCAAATAAAAAGTCTTCAAGTATAGGCAGGGTATTGTTTGTTCCTAAAACTCCACTTACTTTTTGCAGTCCACGTAGAAGTGTTGTACTTGATATGATAAATTTCATCGGTAGATAATGTTTATTATTCTTTGAATAGTATATTAAGTAAATTTAAATCAAAATACCAAACTAACCTTTTTCAGAACTAGAAAGCATTTTGCATTCGCGAGTAAAATTATGAAAAAAAACAATAACGTCAACCTAACAATTAACAACAGTTTTACACAAAATATGGAAGGAGTAAAATCAATAACACGAATAAAAACATGTTGACAACCAATTATCTACGCTCAATATTTTCCATCTTCCTAACAAAATCAACACTTTTTCTACGGGTGGAAGTAACAAACTCATAGTAATCGGTATCGCTATCAGGATTTAGGATTCGTTTTTCGGCCTTAATTGTCTCAATACGTTCATTAAAACCATTATCGGATGAAAGAACCTGCATAATTCCATTCTTATAATTAAAGAAATACCATGTTGTTGGGGTTGGTTTGAGATAAATTGAAACGGTGCTACCTGTTTTACCTTTTTCGAGTTGTACCCAGCCATCAACAAACTTATTTACAGCATTTCCACCAATGTAACCTACGCCAATTTTTCCTTGTGAAATATAAGATCTGGTAAATGGATCCCAATACAATCTTAGATCATTAAAAATAATTTTATGACTTAGCTGCTCTGGTATTTTTTTCATCTGGCCATATAAGCCAAGATCAGTAATCTGTCTTTCTGCTTGATCATATTGTAGATTCTTGCGCAAAAACATAGGGAACAATCCTTCTGCCATGAAACCTCCATCATCATTTGTTAATCGTAAACTATCGGTTAGCATTTCCAATACCTTTAAATCAAAATAAAAATCAAGTAACAATGCTGTATTGATAAATGTTGAGTCGGTTATTATCGAATGTTCGAAAGTACCTGAGGACTTAATTGTCATCATATTTACATCAAGACCAAGGTTAAAATTACCATCTCCTTTTAATAAACAACGTGTATTATCAAGGGTTACAAAATTATTTTGATAGTTATTACTTGAGAATCTTTCGGGCTTACCCACCGAAAATGTTCCATCAACGGTATCGAAAATCATTTGTCCGGTTGCATTTACAAGCAACACATCCGATTGACTTTTTAGGGGCTCCAGTATCATTGGGTAATACCTACGATATTGCTCTGAATATCCTAACCCAAAAAATGCAGGTAATCCATTGGCATCACGGGTATAGTCAGTTACATCAAAATAAATATTACTATTATCCAATACCTGGTTAAAAGCAACCCAATTATCAACATTTGCAACACATTCTTCGTTTAATTTATAGCCACCATTAAACCGCAAATTTTTACGTGAAGCTAACATGCTAACTTCACCTCTGAAGAAATACTCAGGACTGAGGAAGAATATTTCACTTTCAGGAATATCACCAAAACCAGTAGTTACTCCACTTGCATTGGGAGATACACTGGTTAGATAAATTGGTTGCCGCATTTCATTTCGATCAGAATAATCGAGCCATCCTTTAGCAGTATATTGGTTTCTATTAAAAATATTTATCTCTGCATCATAAATACTATGATAAGCATTTGTGGTATCGCATATAATTAAAGCATCATCAAGTGTTTGGAGTTTTGCTGCCCTAAGTATTTTTACTGTTTCGTTATTTGGAAATATGGCAGCATCTGCAACTTTTATCAACTTAACTTTCTCAACATCTATGGTATACTCATTTAAGTTATACGTGGCATTTCCTGCAAAAAATCTTAACGAATCATTTTCTTCAGCAATGGAAATAAACTCAGGTCCCTCTAGTTTATAATCAATTAATTGCAACATATCAAGTGTATCTAAACCTTGGTAATCCTCCTTTAGGTCGCTACTTAATACAAGTTTATCTTCGGTCATGATCCACTCAACTTCATCAAGAGTTGAAATAAATCTGTTAAATGGAAATTCGATAAATGAATTGTCGTGTATATTAGTAAACCATCCCAATTGCTGGTCAAAATCAATTTTTGCAAAATAATCGCGTACATCCAGGATAAGTGAATCATTTTCACTGTTTTTTAGGAAAAAGTCGGCGGTATCTGCAGTAAGCTCACTATACTTAAATGTGATAATATTTGATACAATTTCGGATTGATCAAAAATAAAAGAACCATCACCATGCATAAAGCCCGGATTAAGTGATAATGTTCCGTTTAACCACGAGTTATCATAAATAATAAAAGGTCCGGAGCTACTATTAAGGGTCATAACATTTGTATCAATTGCCCATTGAATACTAACTGTATCACCTTGCGCTGAAGGAAAGTTATACTTATCAGGGCTACTGGAAACTCTAAAATCATTACTAATCCCAACCAGTGAGTCAGGGTAAAAAGTATAATCTGTAGAAGATGATTGCGATGATAAATAATCTAAATTACCATCCCCATGAAAACCATCATTACTAATGGAAATTAGTGAGCTAAACTTACCTAAACCTCCATAAATATCATAACCATTATCAGTTGTTTTATGCTGAAAACCAAATGAATAATCGGGCATAACAACCAATGGTTCATTTATTACAGGAAAAATACCTGCCGATACCAAATTACCCTCAAATGCCAATCCTTCGGTTGAAAAGGTTGATATACTATCAAAAATAAATGGATCAACAGCATAGTAGAAGCTTTCAGGAATTAGTGTGCTATCCTGGATGGATTTTTCGTTGAAGTACACATAACTAATATCATTACTTACAAATATGGGGTACTTCTCAAACTTATTAAGACCTGATTTATTTTCTGGCATATCAATATAAATTGTGCCTACCATGTCTTCAATTACATTTTTAACTTTAACAAGAGAATCAACTTTTTTTATGGAATCGTTAAAATACACCTGTAAAGCAAGAGAATCAACATAGTTCATTTTAAGCATAAAACTATCATAAACAAATGTATTGTTGTGTGAATAGAAATCCAACAAACCCATATGCACCTGACCGTCAAATGTAAAGTTTCGGTTTTTCTTAAACGAAATGGTTTTATCGTAGGGATAAATATAAACTTCTTGAGAGTCGCTAATACTAACTTCGGGTACACCATTTACATTTAAATCTAAGGTATTTAAGTTTATGGATGCATTTGGTTTACCATCTACACTTGAAGTTAGTTTAATTACATCATAATCTATTTTACCACCCTTGGCATCCAGAAAATACTTAAACCTATCCTTAACAACTGCTTTACCTGTTCTTGAATTATAAACCAAGAATCCTTTATTCGACAAATCGATAAGTAAAGCTGACACCTGATCAACGGGTTTTTCCATAAATGAAGCAAGTGCATTAAGCTTAACCTCTGTTTCACCATACTGAGTAAGGTAGTTATCAATTACATAAAATGGATTAAGATCGTCAATACCTTGTACTCGATAAAAATCCTTCTGTGAAAAATAATTACTTGATACAAATTGAGCCAGGTTTCGGTTTTTAACATTTCTGATACGTTTAAATAATAGTTCTGGTTCGTTCATTTTCCAAAACAACGCTTCAACATAAATATCCAATTCATGATACGAATCAAAAAATGGAGAAGGTGCAGAACCTCTGAAATCAGTATACATTACAAACTGCCTGCTATCGTTTGTATATTTTACTTTTAGCGAAGGGTGGTATAATGAATCGGTATCGAAATAAAAAACAAATTCGGCATCCGAAGAAATGAAGCTATCGCTATCAAGTCTAAATTTTTCGGCTCTAACCATGGCATAAAGGCTATCGCTTTTTGTAAGTTTTACAACAGCTTTAGACTTTTTTGTACCAATGCCGTATAGTTCTAATCCTTCAAGTTGTGCGCCCCCAAAAAAACTAACTTCGGGATAAATATTAAACAGCTCAAAATCATCAAAATAGGCTTCAAACCTAGGAAAAGATGATGCTTGATTAGGTGGGCTTGATGAAATTCGCTCAATAACCTTACCTAGTACTGGGTTTGAAAAAAATCTATTGTAATGCAATGTAACCGAATCGATTGAAAAGGTTGGCACCTCAACATTAATGGTATATCCATTGTTAATTGTGGCATATAATTCTTTACCTGTAGCCTCCCCAAATCGCGACCATGGCAAAATTCCTGTTTCCCCTTTCCATTGTTTTAACTCATAGTTAAAAACTCCTGCTGTTTTTTCTATTACTGAGCTATCTTTTCGAGATGCACCTATCAAATTTCCCTTCTGAAAAATAACAAGAAAATTAGTATCGAGGAAGAAGTTATACTTTGATTTACGATGATACCATGAAAGGGAACTTTTTTTGTGAAATCTATTATTTTCCAACAGGTCGACCGAGAAATCAAGGAACTTTTGAAATGGAGTCGATTTTTTTTCATCCAATAGCTTTGCTGCATAGGCATGCCACGAAATTATACTTTTGGGCAACTGTTGTGATTCGGCAATTAGGGTTAATGTATAAATATAATCGTAGAGATATGGATAAGTACGCATTTTTTTGGCACGCATCTTCTCAATTAAAGCCCGCACTTCGGCTTTTTCCATTTTATTAAATCGGCCTATGCTCCATCTTTGGTAAAACCTATCGAGTAGGGCCTCAGATTTTTTTTGATATGTTTTTGACGGAGTATTAAGCAGTATTGAGGAAATCTGCTGAAAAAAAACTTCAGAATTTGTTGACAAAGTATCGGCTTCCTGGGCAACTAAGATAGAAATATTTAGAGTTAATACCGTAATTAATAGTGTAATAATTCGTTGCATAGTTCTACTCTATCTCTATTTTTTTGATTAACAGTTTCTATTTTTTTCTGATTCTGAATTAAATTACTTTTAGCTACTACTGTTTATAGTTGGTATATAAAACTTAACTCACAACCTTATTAAACTTTGCTGCTACCCAATTATTCTTCTCCTTGTTATCAATAAACTTAAGACCTAATTTATTGGCTTCTTTTACAATATCTTCCAAGTCATGCTTATAAAAACCGCTGAAATAAATATGGCCATTATCTACTAACGAATTGGCATAGTATTTCATATCTCGAAGCAAAATATTTTTGTTAATATTTGCGAAAATAAGGTCAAAATTTTCGTAGCTCGAAATTAATTCAGCACCACCCTGCTTAACTTCTACATTAGTAATTGCATTCGAATCAATATTTTCGAGCGTGTTTTCATACGACCATATATCAATATCAATTGCTACCACACTTGCTGCACCTTTCATGGAGGCAAGAATTGCCAATACACCCGAACCGCAGCCCATATCAAGTACTTTTTGACTATCGATATTGTCATCAAGTATAAACTCAAGCATTAAAGCGGTGGTTTCGTGATGAGCTGTTCCAAAGGCCATTTTAGGCTTAATGAGAATCTCGAAATCAATTTCACTATTTGCCGGATGAAAAGGCGCTCTTACATAACATCGATCTGCAATTGTAACCGATGGATAATTGCTTTCCCAAACTTCATTCCAATTTTTATCGGGCATTAATTCTATCGATAGTTTATCAAAATAATCACAATTCCTAATATACTCATTGCGCAGCAAATCATCTTTATTAAATTCATCTTCAGGAATATAGGCAACTAGCTTTTCGGGTTGTTCTTCAAAACTGTCATAACCAATAATTGACAGCTGAGCAACTAAAATTTCAGTGTTCTCTTCTGTATCAGGAATTGGCACAGTAACTTGGAAATAATTCATATTAGGTAGATGCAGGGGTTAGTTAGTTTGTCACCAACACAATAGTACTCTTTATATCCATAAGGAGATATATGTATTAATGACAAGCTTAGTTAAAAACTTTCGATAATTTTAACAAAGTCTTCTGATTTTAATGATGCACCACCAATTAAGCCACCATCAACATCTTCATTTGCAAACAATGTTGCTGCATTTTTCGCATTACAGCTACCACCGTATAGTATTGTTGTTTCATTGGCAACATCATTACCATATTTTTTGATCAATAATCCTCTGATAAAGCCATGCATTTCTTGTGCTTGTTCAGGAGTAGCTACAACACCCGTACCAATTGCCCATACAGGCTCATATGCCAGAATAACATTACTAAACTCGTCTTTATTAAGATGAAATAGAGCTTTGTCCAATTGGTCCTCGACAATTTCAAATTGTTTACCTGATTCTCTCTCCTCCAGTTGTTCACCAATACAAAAAATTGGTTTCATATTATTATCAAGCAAGCGATCTACTTTTTTTGCAAGCTGATCGTTGGTTTCGTTAAAATATTTTCTACGCTCACTATGACCAACAATACTGTAGTTAATGCCCATTGCTTCTAACATTGATGCGGATATTTCACCAGTATAAGCACCATCATCATATCCACTAACATTTTGGGCACTTATGCTTAGCACTGATTCTTCGCCATAATCGGATGCCATTTCAAGATAAATGGAAGGTGGACAAATTATTACTTCACATTTAATATCCTTTTCATCCAGGTCTTCGGCAATAACACTAATTAGTTCTTCGGCTTCCTGGAAAGTATTGTTCATTTTCCAATTACCAGCCACTATTTTCTTTCTCATAATTTTATTTAATCAATGATAAAAAGTGAATAGTGAAATGAAGGTTTACTCAAATCACTATTCATATACTATTATTAATGCTGATGTCCGCCGGCACCATGTACATGTCCATGTGATTGCTCTTCTTCAGAAGCATCACGAACATCCAAAACTTTACCTGAGAAATGCAAATCCTTACCAGCCAATGGGTGATTAAAATCCATAATAACTTTATCTTCTTTAACCTCTAGCACACGACCATCAATTGGGCGACCTTCCTGATCTTGCATGGTGATCATATTTCCCACCTTAACAAGTTCCTCATCAACTTTGCCATCTTTCTCGAATATCTTCTTCTCTAATTCAATAATAGCATCTTGTGTAAACTCACCATATCCTTCCTTATGGTTTATACCAAATTCAAAATCAGCCTCTGGTTCAAGACCATCCAAATTTGATTCAAACACAGGAAGAAGAGTACCATTTCCAAATAAATGCACAAATGGCTTATCATCATTTACTTGTTGAATAATCTGTCCATTAATATCATCAAATCTTAGTGTGTAGGTTAAGGTAACCACCTTGTTTTTAGCAACTTTCATATGTTATAATTATAAACTGTTATAAGTAATATATATACTAACGATTGGCAAATAAACCAACGCTATAAAATAACTGGCAAAAATATAAAAAATGAATGGTTTTGTGTATTATTGCACTAATTATAATTTATTAATCAATCAGTTAATCAGAAATAAGCGAATATGATCATAAGATATATTTCACTAACAAGCTTATTTATCTTTTTGCTATTTGGATGTAAAACATCCGATGTTATGCAATCAACCATAACAAAATCGGATAATAAATACGACAGCGAATTTCCTTCAATAAGTGTATCTAAAGAACTAGGTTACATTTCGAAAACAGTAAAAAAACTTGATATAATTGCATTTTATGCAACATATTACTTCCCTGCAGATAGCAATATTAGTGCTGCTAATATTACCGATTCAATACTCGAATTATACTCTGACAATGTATCAATAGATCATGAATCCGTATCAGGCACTGCCACAGTAATTTATTATAGCGACAATTTGTTGGGTTTACTTACTTGCGCGCATGTTGTTGACTTTACTGATAGTATTTACACCTACCATGATAATAATGAAGGTATTGTACAAACCTTAACACTTAAAATAAAACAACAGAATCATGTTAGTGGTTTTGATTCGGGTAATCCATTGCAAATTGCAGCAATTGATAAAGAAAAAGACATTGCAATATTGTCAAAAGAACTTAGTATCAACCCGAATAATATTTCAGTATTAAAATATCCGCTGGGTAAAGTAGATGACCTACAATGGGGGAGTATTGTATACATAATGGGATATCCATTGGGTAATTTAATGGTAACTCGAGCTTTGGTTAGTATTACAGATAAAATTAAAGCTGGTTTGTTTGTAACCGATGCCTTATACAACCATGGTATTAGTGGAAGTCCGGTTTTTGCCATACGAGATGGGGTTCCTAATTTTGAATTGGTTGGTATGGCTTCTTCATCAGCTGCCCAGGCATCAAACATACTTGTAGCCAACAGGGATTATAAATTTGAAAAAAAAATAGGCACCAAATACACAGGTGATATTTTTGTTGACAATAATAAGTTAATAAGTTACGGAGTAACATATTCGGTATCTATTAATGAAATTACTACTTTTATTCATCGTAATGAAAAAGCCCTAGCAAAAAATGGTTTTACTGTAAGCAACTTTTTTTTGTAGTTCACAGTATCATTTTTTCATGATAGCATATGGGACAAAATATGACTTTAGAAAAAGAAAATCAGTTTGATAAATATCGAATAGGGAAAGGAAAAAGATTATTTGATATTATATTTTCGGCGCTGGCATTAATAATTTTCTCGCCCATAATACTTTTGGTTGCATTTGTTATAAAAATAACCTCCAAGGGTCCTATTTTTTATAAATCACTGAGAGTTGGTACAGGGTTTGATATTTTTACTTTCTACAAATTCCGCACAATGTACAAAGGTGCTGATGCTGAGCGCTCAAAGTTATCAGAACTAAATGAGTATTTAATATCGCATAAAATTAAGAATCACTCATTTACTAATGTTGAAAACTGTCCTGATTGCAAACAGGGTGAACCATGTTCTCCAATATTATTTATTGATGGAATTGAGATATGTGAGAATATGTACTTACGAAAAAAGAGGCTGAGGTTACTTGAATCAACTTTCTTTAAAGTAAAAGATGACCCAAGAATAACCCCCGTTGGAAAATTTTTAAGAAGTACACATTTAGACGAATTTCCACAGTTTATAAACGTGCTAAAGGGTGATATGTCGATAGTTGGAAACAGACCGATTCCCCTATACGAGGCTGAAAAACTAACTACCGACGAATGGTCTTATAGGTTTTTAGCACCGGCCGGAATAACTGGTTTATGGCAAGTTGACCATAGTAAGGCATTAAAAGCTGAGAACAGGATTAGATTGGATAATAAGTATGCCATGATTTCCAGTCCGATGCAGGATTTAATAATAATATTAAAGACCATACCGTCTCTTTTTAAAATTGGGAATTCGAACTCTTAGCTATATTATTTACTATCAATGGCGTATTTGCGTTGCAGAAGTGTAGGATGCGAATAATTAAAAAATACATATAACCAGTGTGGTGTTAAGTTACTTAAATTGGCTACTGATAGTTTTATTAACCCCGAAATTAGCTGTTTCCCATAACCATAGTCAGCTGCAAATCGATCTGCCTGATACTCATTCTTACGTGATAGCATATTTGAAAAAATACCTGTTATCATTGATATTGGTGAAAACAGTAAACCAAAGGCAACCAATCCCATGTAAAAACTAGGAACCACAGCACCAAGTGCCAATGACAATTCAGGTCGACTTATTGCTATCGATAATAGCCAAATCATAATTCCACTTTGTATAAGCGATGTAATTAATCCAATAACCACATGGTGCAACTTATTATGTCCAACTTCATGGGCCAGAACAGCTACAATTTCTTCGATACTTAAATCAGCAATTAATGTATCGTAAAGTACTATGCGTTTTTTTGGACCCAGTCCGCTAAAATAAGCATTAGCTTTAGTGCTTCGCTTTGATCCATCAATCACAAAAATATTATCAATTGTAAAATTTGCCCGTTCCGAGAAGTTAGTAATTGCAGTTTTTAATTCACCATCTTCAAGGGGTGTTTGTTTATTAAATAGAGGAACGATAATTCGAGAATAGAACATGGTCATTACTATCATAAAGATACTTAACCCTCCCATAACAATTAGCCAAAACCAACTTCCTGTTTCATTCCAAGCCCACATAATAAACATAAGTATTCCACCACCCAGTATTGCTCCAACCAACCACGATTTAAACTTATCAGTGATAAATAGCAATGGTGTTGTTTTATTAAAACCAAATCGTTCTTCAATAATAAAAGTGCCATATATTTGAAATGGTAGAGACAGTATATCCATTCCTACTCCTAATATTCCAAAAAATAATAATGCTCTTAGATAATTATTTTGAGTGATTTCGGATACATATGTATCAAGAATTGCAAAGCCTCCAGCAAACAGAATAACGAGAATTAGAATGAATGAAAATGAACTAGTAATTATCGAAAAGCCTAAATTAACTTTTTCATATTGCTGTGATTTTCGATACTTATCTTCATCATAAATCCCAATTAATTCCTCTGGAATAGTTTCTTGCATATTCCTGTAATTCAGGTAATCAAGAAATTTTTCCAATAAATAATCAAAAACAATTATTACTACTA
>JAERTF010000186.1 GCA_016845105.1 Bacteroidota bacterium
ATTGGTGGTTCCATCGTCGTTTTCACCAGCACCATTGCCCAGAAAAACACTACTCCCATCACTTACACCATCGTTAAGACTATTAATGGTTGTTGCTTCGGAACCAACCACAACCCAGCCTGTTCCATTGTAGAAATAAAAACCGGGTGTGTTGTCGGTTTGGAAGATCATTAATCCGGTTACGGGGTCGCTGATATCGTTGCGTTGCGAAAGGGTCATCCTTGGGATAAGTATTCCTTTGCTGGTGGAACTCACATCAAGCATTGCTGAAGAATTTGCATCAGCTCCGGTGGTGTTAACGGCAACCTGAGCGTTGAGGCTAAGGTTGAGATTGAGAACTGTTAGTATTGCAACTAAAAGGTGGAGTTGCTTTTTCATATTATGTTTATTGGTGGATTTGTTATGGGTAGCAAAAACTGCAAAGGTTTAACTTAACAATTTAGATTAATGCCAATGCAGTTGTTCTTTAGCAGTTAATTGTATTTTTTATATTAATGTTTAGCATTAATTTCATGGTTATTAATTGTGTTTATTTTAGTGTTAACTACAATGTTAATGTTTTAACAATTGATAACTCAAAAATAAACCAATAAAAGACAGGTGTTAACATCTAAAGGTTAACAATATGGAAACACTAAAAAGGATTATGGAAACAAATTGTTAACATTAGTGTTAAAGTTAACTTTGTCTATCTATTTACGTATATTTGTTTCCTAAACCTAAAAATTTAAAACCATTAAAGAAGAAGCAAAAAAAAATGGAAATTTAAACCTGCAACGTGGTGCTATTATATCTAGTTATCTTGCAATACTACTGTCATTCCTTGCATTGCTATTTGATGGGATAAGCTATTATGAAGCAGGAAACAGCTTTCAGCTATGGCTAAATATTACAATGTTGCCTGTTATTATTGTGGCTGGAGTGCTAATAATATGGAGGAAACAATGGTATAAACGGATCCTGATAATGGCTCTTATACCTCTCCTTATTAATATACTTGTTACCATCATCGATAATTCGCTAAGTGAACCCATTAATAAGTTCATTATAATGAGAGATGTATATACATCGAGTGTGGTTATGTTTTTAGCCATCTATATTATCAAACGGAAGTTAATATACGCCATATCAATATCAATTTCTGCCACTTATATTATAGCTTCATTGCTAAGTGGAAATAAGATTCTTATTGAAAATATATTTGCAATTGTATTCGTCCAGTTCTCCATTGTTTTCGTATTAGATAACTTTATAAGGATGTATACCATATTAGAAAAGCAGGCAAAGGATTCGGAGCAAATGGTTATTCAGTTATCAAAAAATGTGGAGGCAGAACGCACGGAATTTCTGGGGAAATTATCTGAGATTAAGTCGAAATATAAATCAAAGGATAAGAATATAGTTTCTGATATTGATAAACTTCATCAAAAGATGTCATCTGGCATAGCTAATATGATTTTTGATTATGCAGAGGAGAAAAGTAAAGATGATCAGTTATTTTTCAATAGATTATTGGAGAAACACCCAAACCTTACACCTGGTGACTTGAAATTATGCTTCCTAATCTCTACTAACCTTTCAACCAAAGAAATAGCTGCAAAAACCTCACGCACTGCTGATTCGGTTAGAGTACTTCGTAGTAGGTTACGGAAAAAGCTCAAGCTTGATAGAGATCAGAATTTATACTCTTACCTTGAGAGGTTTACCACTGTTACTGCAATGTAATCAAGCGTTTGTCATTTCGAATCGACAGAGGAAGTATGAGAAATACCCTGAATCTGAAACTACACTATCACTCTTTTCAAGAAAAAGGGGATCTCTCATCGTTCCGCTTTGCTCCACTTCCTTCGAGATGACAGCATAGTCTCAATCGTACCTCCTTCGAGTTGACAGCAAAACCGCAGGGGATATCTCGTCGCTACGCTTCCCTCGATATGACAGTAGTATCACCTAATTACAATAAATCCAACCGAATTACTATTTCCCATTTCATCAACAACCGTTAGTACATGCCTTCCCTTTTTTGGTATATGTGATAGCTGGTGCATAGTATTCGTGATGCCTATCATATTATTATCGAGATGCCAATATACCGTTGTTTCAGGATAATGGTGACTTATCTCAAAAACAATTTCACGTTTTTCCTGTTTCTCATCCGTGGCAACATAAACTGAAGTCCCTGATACAGGGTAAATAAACTCCATCACGTTATTCTTACTACCTGGTTCACAGCCTCTTTTAAATGGTGGAAGTGGTTTGTATTTCTGATGCTTTTCTTTGTAATATAACTCTTGAACTGGCGGTAGTACAAACCATGATGCTGAAATCATATCATTAACTGAAGAGCATTTTTGTGATATTTGGTGAGTTTTTGCTTCATCAGTAAAAATTAATTTATGATAATTACAAGCCTTCGACTCAGCACCTCTGTGGGTTACCCAAGTAGTATCGATATCCTTGCAATTTGGTGAGGCCAAATAACCACTCTCAGGACATACTGCAACCTGAACCAATTCATCCCAGGCGGGATAAAACCTGTTATCTAACTCGAGTACGTTAAAAATATCAAACATTATGGGAGCAGATACCCTGTTGCCTGTAATTCCATTACGACCTTCACCATCAGCATTTCCAGTCCATACACCTACAATATAATCGGCCGATGTACCAATTGCCCATGCATCTTTAAATCCATGACTTGTACCAGTTTTCCAAGCTATATTTGAAGATGATTTAAAACTCTCCCTTCCAATTTCAGTTGAAGGACGTTTTACATTGTGTAATGCATTGTATGTTAACCAAATGGATGCAGCACTTAATGGTGGTTTATCTACACGCTGTTCAATGATATTTTCATTTGGGTCAATGGTAAACTTTAATTTACCATATGCATTAGCAGGATATTCTTCATAATTATTATCATATGAAATAAGAGTTGAAGCCATTCCGGCATAGGCATTAACTAATTGCAACAATGAAGACTCACCTCCGCCCAAGATTAATGTAAGCCCATAATTTGCCGAACTTCGATTAAAACTTGTAAATCCCAATTTCTGAAGCTTCCTTAAAAACTTGGCTGTTCCATATTTTTGCAACATATAAACTGCAGGCACATTTAGTGACTGAGATAGGGCCGTTGAAGCAGGAACAGCCCCATAAAACTCATTATTATAGTTAATCGGATGATAATTATTAAAATAGCTTGGAATATCTCTCACCAACGACATAGGTAATATTAATCCCTCATCAATCATTGAGGCATACAAAAATGGCTTTAATATACTCCCCGTACTTCGTTTTGCGATAACCATATCATTATACTGATTTTTAATATGATAGTTATCTGTTGAGTGTATGTTACCAACGTATGCAAGTATTTCTTTATCTAGCGGACGAACAACAAGTACACCTGCATTATTTATTCCATTTTTCAACAATGAACTGGCATGATCACTAACAATTTGTACTGTGTTTTCTTGAATTTGATAATCAATTGTAGATACTATTATTTCACCTTTGTAATTATTTGCAAAGTATTCAATCAGATGAGGTGCAATGGTTGGCAGTGATTTGGGTCGTAAAGGTAATTTTTCGAGTAATGCCAACTGATACTGCATCGAATCTAACTTATTTAACGACAGTAATTTACTTAATAAGCCATCTCTTTTGGATCGAAGAAGTTCACGGTTTCTCCCCGGATGTATCAACGAAGGCGAATTGGGTAGTACTGCCAAGGTAGCTGCCTCAGCCCAACTTAGTTCATGTTGTGCATGTCCGAAATATCGCCAACTTGCTGCATTTAACCCTACAATATTACCACCCATAGGTGCATTTGAACAATATATATTCAGAATGCTATCCTTGGAATATGACAGCTCCAATCCTATTGTAAGGAAGCTTTCAATAATTTTTTGGAAAAGAGTTCTTTGCTTTCCGTTACGCGATAATCTGATTACCTGCATACTAATTGTGCTCGCACCTCTGACAATCCTACCGGCTTCAATATTATCCTTTAAGGCTGTGAAAATTGAGATTGGGTTAATGCCAGGATGTTTATAAAAATATTGATCTTCATAGGCTAGTATTGATGATTTGAATTTTTCAGGGACATTACCATTTGATTTAAATCGCCATTGTTCATCTGATGAGATTTTTGCACCTAGGAGTATACCATTTCTATCAAGTACAACTGTACTGTAATCATCCTTGAAAAGTTTACTCGGTAAGAATAAAACACTTAGAATGAGTAAAACCAATACCACAAACATAATATATACAAATAATATGGATGCTTTTTTTATCTTCATTTATAAAATTCAGATTTAATCAACAAACAATCGATACTATCATTCTGATCGGTGTGAATAATCTCAACGAACTTGTAAAATTTAGATTCTTCGCTATGCTCAGAATGACAAACAACTAACTGTTAGGTTACTCAACTTTAACCCATCCTCCTCCTTTTATTGCCAAAACTTTATTATTATACATATCACTGCATTGGGTTGCAGGAAGAAAATAATTTCCAACATATGCTGCATTAAGTAAAACAATAAACTTTTTTGTCTCACCACGATTCAACCCAAAGAAAAAATTAACTCTGTCATCTCTAAAGTCTATATAATTAGCTTTATCTGATTTAAGCTCTGCTCCCATCTCGAATAATCTGGTATTAATTATTTCCCATCCTGAAGCAAATATTTGGCTTAGTGCCATATTTTCAAGTCTACCAAATTTGCCAGGGTTAGTGACTTTTACTTCAACATAAAAATCAGTACCATGCTTGATACTATTGGGAACAATTGTTTTACCATCCATACTTTTATAAACTACAGACAATTTCAAATTTTTCTCCTCCGATACTATACTTCCAAGCTCTGGAATACCTGAAGTTGTTACTGTTACGAATGCATCAGCATCACTGGTATTCTTTATTTCCAAGTCATCAAAATCTCCAATGGGAAGCTCCTTTTCGTAAATAGGTTTAACAGGAATAATATTTTCTGACCAGGTATCCCAATTGTATTTAAATGAGTATGCATCCTCCTTATTATTTTTTGATGTGTACAATGATATTGCAGCTAAACTAAAGGCTGTAGTTTGAGTACTCATCCACATATTAGATCTTAATGCACTCGCAATTTCCATCACAGTTGTTATTGCAGCTTCGTCGTCGATTAAATAAAGTGGCTCTACCATCATGGCTTTGTCTCGTATTTCCGATCCGTAACTCAGGCTCCAATATGAACGAACGGGTTCTTTATAAGTTGCTTCATGAATTAGTTTTGTTGCAACACTTTTTTGGCCAACCAGAGCGTACGCAGCAGCAAGCTGATATTTGGCGATGAAATGTACACCCTTCATCTCGCGTAACTTATTCATGGCACTCATATTTGGAGTTTCTGATAAAGCCAAAGTATAAAGTCGATATGCCTGTGGTAAATCATTGTAGATCATACCATTATCATTTAATTTAGGGTGCCAGTTATCTGCTTGTTTTGTTTGGTATTGCTTCCAATTGTTTAACATCCTTCTTGAAACAGCATAACCTTTTTGTTGTGCCTTTAACAGAAAATGTCCTGCATAGGTAGATCCCCAATTACTTGCAAATGTCCTTCCTGGCCAATAACTAAACCCACCATTATTAAGTTGCATTTTAGAAATTCTACTTATGGCAGAACTAATATGGGTTTCAATTTTAGCCTTTTGTCGTGGGGTTAATTCGGTCATTTCATTTAAGAATAATTGAGGAAAAGCCGCAGATGTTGTTTGTTCAATACAATAATATGGATACTTAAGAAGATACTGAAGTCTTTTTTCAAGATTAATTTGTGGCATGGAACTTACACTAAAGTTTAATTCATAACTTCCTTTTACACCCTTATATTCAGGTTTATGAGTTATGGCTTTCCCTTTTTCAAGTAAATAGTTAGTTACCTGATATGTCCTTTGATTTGGGTTTCTAATATCTAATTCAATATCATGGTAGGCCTTATCTTTACCAGATACCACATCAACCATAACTTTACCTATTCCTTGTTCATCAACTACTTGAACATCAAAATACAATGTCTTTTCTCCAGGCTCCGTAAAGCTTATTCGCTTTACAGGATTAATAATATCGAAATACCTATTTGAACTAACCTTAACAGTAACATCCATGTTTTTACGCTCCATTGAAAACACTGACACCGGTAGTTTAATACTCTCCTTTGGTGATAATACCCGTGGCATTGTTGCTAGTACCATTAAAGGTTGTTTTACCGTTACATTTTTCGATTCATTACCAAATGCACCATCATTACCTGCGATTAACATTATTTTAACTGATCCAACATAATTGGGCATCTTTACCTTGTGATTGGCAACCTCACCCGCTTCAATTGTGTTTGGACCTATGAACGTTACTACAGGTTTAAACCTATTGGCCTTTTTCTTTGATGGTTTATCATCATTCTCAGAAAATCCTCCACCTATGGCAAAGGTATTTGATATGCTTCCTTTAAAGGCAGTAATAACATAATTGAACATATCCCAGGTTTGCATAAATAAAGCCTGCTTTGCATAAAATAACTTATGTGGATCAGGGGTCTTAAATCTGGTAAGATCAAGTAATCCTTCGTCAACAATAGCGATCGTATAAGTCATTTTTCGACTGTTTTGCTCACTTACGTTGATATCATAAACTGAGTTTGGTGCTATTTCTTCTGGTAAATTCAATATTGGTTTCAGAATAGTTTCAGGATCCTTAATCATTACAGGTATTACTCCGTACATACGAGCTGGTAAATCATTATCAGTATCACCAATTGGTTGAATAACAGAAATAGTGGCATATATATTAGGTGTCATATTATCATCAGCAATAAACTCAATTAAGCTTTCTTCGGGTTGGCTATCTTGCCACCATGTTCGAATAATTTTATTATTACTTTCAAGGCTAACAAGAATATTAGAATTAGCGGGACTTGGAAAACTAATTCTAACTGTATCACCTACGGTATAATTGTCTTTATCTGTTGATAAACTTAGCTGACTTGCATCACCCGGAGCACTTCTATTATCCCTTGAGTACCAAGAAGGCCAGTCCATGTAGAACTTTGATCCACAACTATGACCGCTCTCGGGATCATATACTCTAACATAATAATACCCCCACATTGGGTATGAAATTTCGAAATCAAAATATCCTTCGCCATCCTTAGTATTAATACGCTGATTGCTAACAATATCACTATAATCCGAAGACATATAGCCAGGTGTATTGTTATCATTATAACCATACCACCAGCTCCAGTTTGTTTTATAAATCTCAACCTGAAGATTATTTAATGAAACAGGTTCGCCATCCATGTTTACGGTTGCAACCTTAAACCTATGCGATTTATCAACTTCAATATAACTTAATCCACTTTCCCCTTTGGGTAACTTAAGACCAACATATGTATCAAATGGTGAATAGATCATATTATCCTGAGTAACAGAAAAATCACCTCCTTTTTCAAATACTCGCGTTAAAAATGATACCTTTAGTTTACCGGGTGCCCTTCTTGAGGGTGGGAGATCAATATCAAAACTTAATTCTCCCTTATTGTTTAAGTCCTTGTCAAGAACTATTACCTCATCGGGTGCAAAATATCGTCCAATATCATTAAAGCTATATTCAGGAAACAATTCAAAAGTTGTTTTTGTAGGAATTAGTGTTGCATTAATTTCTGCTCTTAATCCCGATGCAATTCCGCCATGTAACCAGTTAACTTTTAAGGAGGCTTTATTTGATCCTGAAAGCAGTTGTTTCTGTTTAATATCAAGTACAATCTTTAACCTATTTGGTTTTATATTTTCGATGCGAACTCGTTTTGAAAATTGTGCTCCCCCAACTTTGATCTCAGCCCTCCAAGCACCAGTTATGGCATCAGTAGAAGTAACTGGCTTGAAGGTATAAAACCCATTTTTGCTGGTGGATAAAGTTTTTTCAATAATTAATTTACCCTTAGGATCGAATAACTTCATTGTTGCCGGATGTTGTTCTGGTAATTTATTATTGATGTCCATTGCTATTAGGGTTAAAAACAATGTATCACCTGGACGCCATACCCCTCTATCAGCATAAATAAATCCATTAATTCCATTGCTTGGCATCTCACCCTTTGTATCAAATTTGGAATATGATAATGAGTTACCACCTTTTATTTTTACATAGGCAAACTCCTTATCTCTTTGAGCAATAATCATCCAAGGATCTTCTTTTAGCAATAATTTGCCAATACCCATTGAGTTTGTTGTAATACTGGTCATGGGTTGTTGCTGAAAATTATACGCTGTTACAGTTATTCCCTTAATCACTTCTGCTGTTAATAAATCCGTTGCAAAAACAGTAAATCCGTTTTGCTTATCACCCTTTACTGTTAATCCAATATTTGAAGCAATTACATTTTTTTCGACAAATCTATCGTAGTAAAAATATGAATCTGAACAAGGATTATCCTGATACCCCCACCTAAAATTTGGTGGATAATAGTAATTATCGCTATAATAATCGCGATTTCCATAACTATAGCCAGTACTATTATAGTGATCTTTAATATCACCACATTCATACAGTGAATACTCTTTTTTAAACCTTAAACTAATACGATAAATCCCATGATCGGTATCTTCGATCATATTGCTAATGTCTAAGCCGTAATAATGCCATGCTCCATCATTTATTGCTGGTGTTAGTCCTAAATCAAGTTGCTCTTTGTGAATTATATTGGCTACCCTATTAAGCTCATAATTACCATCTAAGCTATTTACTTGTAAGAACTGTTTAACATTACCTGCATAGATTTTTTTAATTATGATATCCACTTTAGATAAATTTACAGCTTTGAAATTAATTGTCCAGTTGTCTTTACCTGACATAATTACTCCATCATCAATTAGTTTAACCGCAGGAAGTATCTGTCCGAAGTGAATGCCCTTTAACAAATCCTTTTTTAATGTTCTACCGTTTTGATCCTTTAACTCTTTTTTTATTTCAATAACAGCATCCCCTTTTTGACGAGTATTGGTAAAAATTAGTATCCTATTTGATTCAACATCATATTTAACATCGTTATTATCTTTAATATACACAATACCATCAATATTCATCTTTGTGCTAATGGGATCAGAAAAAACTAGTTCGATATGTTGATTTGGTGTGTTTATCACCTTAGCTCTAATAAACTTAAACTCATTTGCTCGAGGTACCGTAAATTCCATACTCCCAACATCCTCCGAACCAATTTCACTTCCATCCCAACTAACAGTTACTGTGCTTTGTTTCTCTTTTCTAACAATATTTTCAATTCTAAAATCTAGAGTACTTGCATTATCCGAAGTTAAATTAGTTATCTCTAATTTTCTTCCATCCTGTTCAGCAAAAAGTAAGTTATTAGTATTTTTATTATCAATGGGCTCGGAAGAAATAATTTGAACATCAAGAAAATTATTTTTCTTATTCTTCCCAACATATGGTTGTATTTCACCACCTTTAAAAGTAAGCGTAAGAGGTATTACGTTTATATTAAATTTAAAGATTTTATCCTGGTCTTTCTTCATTTTAAATAGTTTATCAAGAAAAACTCTAACATTATATAACTGACCATATTGGAGGGGTTCATCGGGCTGGAATATTAATGATGCCTTACCATTCCAATACACTTTACCTTCAACATGAGGACTAAATTTGAATATCTTTTCGTTTATAACATCACCACCTTCAACTATTTCCTCAATATCAACACTAAAATTAATTTGAATGGATTGTTTAGATTCTACATAACCATCTGTTACGCTGTTGACATAGGCACGGGCTAAGATTCTTGAATCTGTTGCCTCCTCCTCCATTGAAGGAGTATTATCAACACAAGAAGAAAAACTTAAGGATAGTAATAGGAACAGTGAAATTTTTAAAACTCTAGAACAAACATACTTCTTCATAGCTATATTTTTAAGGTTAGAAAATAAGAGCGCAATGAAATTGGCCAATAACTATATTGTAATATTAGTACAATTTAATAGATCGGCAATGTAAAATGGGTATAGAGTTTCATATAAACAACGACATTTTTTAATTTAGTATTGCTCAAAAGCAGTTTAAAATATTTTATATCTAAAAAAAAATGACTTAATTTTGTGGTATTGACCAAATTATATAATCATGAAATACCTTAATTCATTTCTTTTAGCTATCATTATTTTATTCCTAATTAGCAATTCATCATGTAATTATCAATGCATAGACGCCGAAGGTCCGACCATTACAGAACTTCGTACAATGAAGAGTTTCGATGGTATAAATATTGAGATACCAGCTGATGTAAAACTCACAATTGGCCATGATCCAAGTATATCCATAACAGCTCCAAAATCATATGTTAAAGCAATTACAACATCGATTACACGAAACAAACTGTTAATACTAGGCGATGTTTGTAAAGCTGAAAACCATGATATAATAATTGAGATTGTATCACCTGAATTAGAATCGATTAAAATAGTTGGAGGAGCAAGTGTATATTCAGATTCCCCAATAAAATCAGATGATATTACATTAAAGGTAGATGGTTCGGGAAGTATTTCAATGAGCGTATTTACAAATGATATTGATGGACGAATTAATGGATCTGGCGATATAATACTTAATGGTACATGTAAGTATATAGATTTTGATGTAAATGGATCTGGTAGACTTAAAGGACTTGGATTAAACGCTTTTAAGGCAAAAATGAAGATTACCGGATCTGGCAAAGCAAGTGTTGATGTTCATAATAAACTTCATGCCACCGTTGTTGGTAGTGGTGAAATAAATTACTCTGGAAACCCCGAGATAAGTATTAACATATCAGGTAGTGGAGAAGTTAACAAGATAAATTGATCTTTATATTAATTTAAGTTATTGCTCAATAAACAAAGATTGTGATATTTGTAAAATTTTAATTTCAATTATTCTTAAATGGGGTAATAAAAATATGCCAACATCGTTTAATAGAAGAAATAAACACGTACAATAAGTGAAAAGATCTATATTTCTAATTTCTAGTTTTCTAATATTATTCTCAAATTTCAGTTTTGCACAAATTGGTGGTACAACAGGTTACCAATTTCTTGAGCAACCCATATCAGCGAGAATTGCAGCACTTGGTGGCAATGTGGCTTCCATTAACGACAACGATGTAAATATTGGATTTGTGAACCCATCTCTTATTAATCCTGGCATGGATAATAGCATGGCACTCAATTACATAAACTTTTTTACTGGCACAAACTACAGTAGCTTACAATATGCAAATACATTTAAAAAAGCAGGTAGTTTTTTGGGTACTATTCAATACATGGATTATGGTAAAATTGATTATGCCGATGAAAACGGTAATTTAGGGGGTACTTTTGGTGCATATGATATGGCTATTACAATTGGATGGGGACGTCAACTCGATTCTTCATTCTCAATAGGTGCAGCTGCTAAGCTCATTTATTCATCCTATGAATCGTATAATTCATTTGGAATGGCAGTTGATATTGCAGGTACTTATGAAACAAAATCTGGTATTACAATGTCGTTGGTTGCTCGTAATTTAGGAATGCAACTTTCAACTTATTACGATGGTGCCGAAAGAGATCCATTACCATTTGATCTTCAATTTGCATTATCAAAACGCTTGGACCATGTACCCATTAGATTTTCATTGGTTTATGATCACATAGAAAAATGGGACTTAACCTATGATGATCCTGCCAATCCTTCAAATGGATTTGATCCCATTAGTGGTGAACCAAAATATAAAACTGGTTTCGCCAAGTTCGGCGATCAATTTATGAGACATATAATTATAGGAACCGAGCTTTATATTGGGAAAAACCTAACGCTAAGAGGTGGTTATAACTATCGCCGCCGCCAAGAAATGAAAGTAGAAGACAGAATGGCAATGGTTGGTTTTAGCTGGGGTTTTGGAGTACGTATCTACAAATTCAGAATTAACTACTCAAGAGTTACATACAGTCTAGCTGGGTCACCTAATTACCTAACAATTGCCTTTGACTTGGATTCATTTATGAAAAAGTGATATCCAACTCATATTGCATCTTATCTTTTTTCAAAAATTATCATTGCCATTTGGAGTGAAAAAACAGGTTCTAATAACAATCCTTCTAGTTGAGCAAGTTAAATTCTTTTATATACATGATTAAACCTGAATTTGGATTATTCTGGCTTGTGATTAATGAAAAGCCCAAATTTATCAACAGTTAACCCATCATTCTTGATTTTTCGTAAATATTAATTATTTTAGCTACCCTAATCAATATTATTGTTTAATAAATATAATCATATTAGGTTTGCATGCTATATAAGAATATGGAGTTTTAATTAAAGTTATATCTATGAAAAGAATTGTATTAACAATTGCGGGTTTGTTTCTTTTTAACATGGTCTTTTCCCAAGAATATTTAGCACTTGCCCGCAAAGGTAAGGAATGGGGATGTATTAAAACTGATGGATCATGGGCAATAAACCCACAGTTTGAACATATTAAGGATTTTAGCGAAGGGTTAGCTGCCATTAAAAATGGTGGTGAGTGGGGTTTTGTTGATAGCAAAGGAGCGTACATTGTCAATCCACAGTTTAATGCTGCTGATAATTTTAGTGGCGGACTTGCTGCGGTTAAAAAGGACAAAGAATGGGGGTTTATAAATAACACTGGCAGTTGGATTATTAACCCTCAATTTGAAAAAGTAGAGGCATTTAAAGGTGCACTTGCTGCCGTTAGATCAGGTGGTGAATGGGGATTCGTAGACAAAAAGGGTTCATATGTGATAAATCCTCAGTTCAATAAAGTAAGAGATTTTTCAGAAGGTTTAGCTGCTGCACTAAAAGATAAACAATGGGGTTTTATTGACGAAAAAGGTAACTGGATTATAAATCCTCAATTTGAGAATGCATTAAGTTTTGATAATGGTCTGGCCCGAGTTAGAAAAGGAGGTGAATGGGGTGTTATTGATAATACAGGATCATATGTTATTAATCCTCAATTTGATAAAATTCTTGAATTTACCAATTCGTTGGCAGCAGTTAAAAAAGGAAAAGAATGGGGTTTTATAGATAAAAAAGGTAATTATATTATAAATCCACAATTTGTAAATGCACATCCCTTTATGGATGGACTTGCTGCTGTTAAAAAAGGTAAAGAGTGGGGATTTATTAATAGTAAAGGAAAGTATTATGTTAACCCTCAGTTTGTTAATGTTGAGGATTTTAAACAAGGACTTGCTGCTGTTAGAAAAGGAAAAGAATGGGGATTTATTGATGGTAAAGGTACCTGGATAATAAACCCTCAGTATGAAAAAGTAAGAGATTTTGAAAATGGTAGGGCAATGGTTAAAAAAGGTGGAGAATGGGGCTGGATTAACGAATCGGGCACATATATTATTAACCCCCAGTTTCCCAACGCTTTTCCTTTTGTAAAGGTCGACTAATAATAACTTATCTACTTCTTTAAAGAGCCAAAGTAATAGGGTCAATATCCAATAGTTAAAATATAGCATTAATTAGCTATTAATAAACACATTACACTCTGAATGTTTCTTAAAAAACTATCTCTCAACAATTTTAAAAATTACGAGGAAGCTGAGTTAAAGTTCAGTGACAAAATAAATTGCTTTGTCGGTAATAACGGTGCCGGTAAAACTAATATTCTTGATGCAATATATTATCTTTCATTTTGCAAAAGCTATTTCAACTCAGTTGACACACAAAATATTAAGCATAATACAGATTTTTTTGCAATACATGGAAACTATCATAACCATGATAATAGTGCCGACAAAGTATCTTGTATACAAAAGCGCCAAACAAAAAAAGTATTTAAGCTAAATAGTAGTGCATATTCCCGATTGGCAGATCATATTGGAACGTTTCCGTTGGTAATGATATCACCCTACGACCGTGATTTGATTAACGACGGCAGCGAGTTAAGAAGAAAATATATTGATGGTGTAATATCTCAGTTCGATAAGGTTTATTTAAACGAGCTCCTAAGTTATAATAAGGTATTGCTGCAACGGAACATATTACTTAAACAAATGTTTGATGGTAGATATTTTGATAAAACAGCACTTGAAATATGGAATGATGGATTAATTACTCACGGGGATATTATTTTTGAGAAAAGGAAAGAATTTCTAAGTAGTTTTAATCCTCTATTCGAGGAATACTACAATCTATTGTCGGGGTCAAAGGAAAAGGTTAAGATAAGGTATAATTCACAATTACATGACTTTGGATTGAAGGAACTACTAGCTAGTTCAACTGATAAAGATAGAGTTACCAGATATACCACGAGTGGCATCCACAAGGATGATTTAATATTTACAATAGATGATCATCCCGTTAAAAAATTTGGATCACAAGGACAGCAAAAAACATTTGTAATCGCAATTAAATTAGCCCAATTTGAATTTACTCGCCGAATTAAGTCATACAAACCGATATTGTTGTTTGATGATATCTTTGATAAGCTTGATGACAATAGGGTAATGCAAATAATTGAGTTGGTTAGTGAGAATAATTTTGGACAAGTTTTTATTACAGATACTCAGCAACATAGAATTGAAAAGATTTTTACAACTGTATCTATTGATCACAGGATATTTACTGTTGAAGATGGAATTGTTAAAAAAGTGAGTAGTGATTAGTAACTAACTAAACAAAAGGTTATCAAAAAAAGAATGGTTAAGAATAATGATCAAGAATTAAAGGAGGTACTGGACCAGTTATTTAAAGCCTATGGCTGGACAGAAAAAATGGATGGTGTTAAGGTAACTAATTCATGGGGTAAAGTAGTAGGTAGTATAATTGCTAACCATACAACTAATCTATATGTAAAGAATAAGATTCTTTATGTAATTCTGGATTCATCTGTACTCAGAAATGAGCTTTATATGGAGCGTTCAAATCTTGTAAAAAAAATAAATGATGAAATTGGGAAAAAAGTAATTAATGAAATTGTTTTCAATTAAAAATAGCTATTTCCCTAATAATAAATCAAAATACTATGCTCGAAAAAATTAAACAAACTACCGACTTTCTAATAGATAAAGGTTTTAACAACATTGATATTGGAATTATACTTGGAACAGGACTTGGCAATCTGGTTACCCATATTGAAATCCTCAAAAGTGTCGATTACTCAGATATTCCTAACTTTCCTGAAGCAACTGTAGAATCACATTCAGGTAAACTGATTTATGGTAAACTAGAAGGGAAAAAAGTTTTGGTAATGAGTGGCAGATTTCACTATTACGAAGGATACACCATGCAGGAAGTAACATTTCCAATAAGAATAATGAAAATGCTAGGGATAAATACACTTTTTGTATCAAACGCTTGTGGTGGTATCAATCCCGAATTTAAACCAGCTTCCTTAATGATTATTGATGATCATATTAACATGATTCCGGGAAATCCACTGGTGGGTAAAAACCACAGCCAACTTGGACCTAGGTTTGTTGATATGAGTGAGCCTTATAATAATGAGCTTATCATCAAAATGGAAGAAATTGCTTCCAAACTCCATATAAATATAAATAAAGGAGTCTATGTATCCTGGATAGGTCCAAGTCTTGAAACCAGAGCAGAGTACCGTTTTATTAAGCTTATGGGTGCAGATGTTGTTGGAATGTCGACAGTTCCTGAAGTTATTGTAGCGAACCATATGGGCATGAGAGTTGCTGCTGTATCTGTAGTAACCGACTTATGCGACCCTGATAATCTGGCTCCTGTTAAAATTGAGGACCTACTTAATAATGCTGCAATTGCAGAAAAGGATTTGATTAAACTATTTAGTGAATTGGCCAAGGAGATTTAAACAATTGCCTAACTATCTTAATTCCAGACCAATGAAACTAAATGAAATAATAGTATTTTTGCCACTTCAAAACTACCATGTATGAACAATACCAACACATTTCCAGGATTACTAGATAATGCAGTAAAGAGTTTTTCGAACAGACCAGCATATGCCTTTGTGGGTGAAGAACCCATTACATATCTTGAGGTCAAAAATCATGTTGACTCACTAATCGTCTTGCTTGAAAAACTAAATATTGTCCCTGGTGATAAAGTTGGATTATTGAGTGCAAATATGCCAAATTGGGGAATAACCTATTTTGCAATTACATCAATGGGTGCTGTTGTAGTACCAATGCTTCCTGATTTTAGTTCAACTGAAATAAAAAATGTTATTGATCATAGTGAAATGAAGGCGCTTTTTGTATCAAGAGCATTACAAAGTAAGGTAGTTAAAGACGTTAAAAGCAATATCAGTAGCTTAATAAGTATTGATGACTTTAAGATAATTGATGGTAATAACAACATCTCATATGATCCAGAGCAGGTTTCTCACAAGAATTATGATGTAAAAGAATCTGATATAGCATCAATAATATACACTTCAGGAACAACCGGAAAATCAAAAGGAGTTATGTTATCCCATCTTAACATATGTTTTACAGCTGATAAAAGCAGAACTGTTCAGCCTGTAAATGAAAGGGATAGATTTTTATCGGTATTACCCCTCTCCCATACATATGAAAATACACTTGGTCTTATTCTTCCAATGTTTGGGGGTGCATGTGTTTATTATATAAATAAGCCTCCCACCCCAGCGGTATTACTTCCTGCTTTAAAGCAAGTTAGACCAACTATCATGTTAACTGTTCCTCTTATTATTGAAAAAATATATAGGAGTAAGGTATTGCCTGCATTTACAGATAAGCTAGCCACAAGAATCCTATATAAAATTCCAATGCTAAGGAAAAAATTTAACAGCTTAGCTGGAAAAAAACTTATGAGAACCTTTGGGGGCGAATTGAAATTTTTTGGAATTGGTGGTGCTAAACTAAATAAAGAAGTTGAGAAATTTTTAATTGAATCTAAGTTTCCATATGCCATTGGTTACGGACTTACTGAAACATCACCCTTATTAGCTGGGGTTGCACCAGGGCAAACAAGACTCCAGTCAACAGGACCTGCCCTTGAAGGAGTAACCTTAAAAATTGATCATGCGGGCAAATATACCGGCGAGGGCGAAATTTGGGCAAAGGGACCAAATGTTATGCTCGGGTATTATAAAGAGCCTGAGCTTACAAAGGAAGTTATTACTGATGACGGTTGGTTTAAAACCGGTGATCTGGGTTTGTTTGATGAAAATAATTTTCTATACATTCGTGGACGCAGTAAAAATGTAATTATTGGTGCTAGTGGAGAGAATATATTTCCCGAGGACATCGAATCAGTAATAAATAATTTTAAACATGTTGCTGAATCATTAGTTATTCAACAAAAAGGAAAACTTGTTGCTCTTGTTCACTTCAACCGAGAAGAAATAGAACAGCAATATAAACATGTAAAAGAGGAAGTGAGTCACTTTGTAGATGAAAAGTGTGACGAACTAAAAGCTGAACTACGTGAATATGTTAACGACAAAGTTAATAAGTTTAGTAAAATTCATATTGTTGAAACCATGCAGGATGAATTTCAGAAAACAGCAACAAAAAAAATTAAGAGGTTTATTTACGCATAATCTTAATAAAATTAAGCTTTGCTAATTGCATTATGCCAACCTTGTATTAGCATATTTACATCTTTGTTTTTCATTTTTGGGATAAATGCTCTATCAATGGACCATTGTCTTTTTAGCTCATCAATATTATTCCAAAATCCGATTGCTAAACCTGCCATATAAGCAGCTCCAAGTGCAGTTGTTTCAAGTATTTGAGGCCTTTCAACTGTGGTTCCAAGTATATCCGATTGAAACTGCATAAGTAATGAGTTTGCGGATGCACCTCCATCAGCCCTGAGATAATTTACCTTGGAGCCAATATCTTTTTCCATGGCCTTTATAACATCATAACACTGATATGCAATCGACTCCAGAGCTGCTCTCGCAATATGAGCTTTTGTTGTACCACGAGATAAACCATAAATAATACCTTTTGCATTTTGATTCCAATATGGGGCACCCAGTCCTGTAAAGGCAGGAACAAAATACACACCACCGTTTTCACCAACGGAATTTGCCAAATTTTCTACTTGCCTCGAGGTTCTAATAATATTTAATTTATCACGTAACCATTGAACCACGGCTCCTGCTACAAATACACTTCCCTCCAAGGCATAATCTTTTTGCCCATTAATATCCCAGGCAATGGTTGTTATAAGTCTATTTTTGGATTCAATGGGTTTATTACCAGTATTTACCATAATAAAGCATCCGGTGCCAAACGTATTCTTTACCATTCCTTTTTTGATACATAGTTGCCCAAACATTGCTGCCTGCTGGTCACCTATTACACCACATATTGGTATTCTTGAACTTAACAGTTTTCTGGAGGTTCGTGCATAAATTGTACTATTAGACTTAACTTTTGGTAACAATAATCTAGGTATATTGAATAGTTTTAATAACTCATCATCCCAATCATGGGTATGGATATTAAAAAGCATTGTGCGAGAAGCATTTGTTATATCAGTTAAATGCTCTTTCTTATCGGTTAGGTTCCAGATTAACCAGGAATCAACCGTTCCAAATGCAAGTTCTCCATTTTCAGCCTTTTCCCTAGCTCCTTCAACATTGTCGAGTATCCAGTTAATTTTAGTCGCTGAGAAGTAGGCATCGATCTCCAAACCTGTTTTCTGCTTAACCGCCAATCCATATCCTATTTTTATTAACTGCTTACAATAATCAGCAGTACGATGGTCTTGCCATACTATGGCATTGTAAATTGGCTTCCCTGTTTTACGCGACCATATAATAGTAGTTTCACGCTGATTAGCAATTCCAATTCCTGCAATATCATCGGTATGAATTCCAAGTTTAGCAACTGCTTCTGAGGCTACTGAAAGCTGGGTTGACCATATTTCAACCGGATCATGCTCTACCCAACCTGGTTGCGGGAAAATCTGCTCAAATTCCTTCTGAGCCATCGAACAAATGTCGCCATTATGATTAAAAATTATCGCCCGGCTACTGGTAGTTCCTTGATCAAGCGATAGAATATATTTCTCCTTCATTTACAAATTCTCATTTGATTCAAAGATAGTTAATCTTCTTGGAATCTATTGTACGATAGTTATAAGGTTTAACACATGTAAACGTTTTAGTTTGAATACTGACTTTTGAGAAACTAGGTGAATTAGTTGATTTTATAAAGAGTTCATGGAAATCACTCTTTTTAGAGAATGGATACACATCAATAGTATTTACTATAAAGACATTCATTGATGGTCCAATAATATGTGTTTTGTATTTTCCATCCGAGTTATGAATTATAGTAATTAGTGTATTTCTCTATCTATCTGCTAATTATCCCTAACTACTTTGATCTCATAACCTTCCAGATACCGGACTGTTTTACTACATATAGGACCTGAAATAACTAAACTAATTTTTAATTTTGGAAACTTATCTAAAATTTGAGAAGCTATTTTTGAAATAATAATACCATCCTTCATTATTATCCGGGATTTTCGTTTCTTAACAATTGCAATGTTATCCTTGGAAATTTGGATTAATTTAACTCTGCTGCTTAAACCGTATTCAGATGGGTTAATTAGTATTCCTTCCATACTTATAGCTATTTATACTCTGGATTTTAATAATATCCATCAAAATTAAGATAATTCTTATGTTAGCAAAACGATTTGTATTTTTGCAAATAGCATATACATTGATATTAGAGCAACTATAAGTAAAAATGGATCTACATCTAACGTCAGACTTTAAACCAACCGGTGATCAACCACAGGCAATAAATCAACTTGTTGATGGATTATCAAGGAATGAGAAAGCACAAACCTTACTGGGTGTCACAGGATCTGGGAAAACCTTTACAGTTGCTAATGCTTTGGCAAAAGCGAATAGACCTGCTCTGGTACTAAGCCATAACAAAACACTTGCAGCACAACTGTACGGTGAGTTTAAGCAATTTTTTCCAAATAATGCTGTTGAGTATTTTGTGTCCTATTATGATTATTACCAACCCGAAGCATATATCCCTGTAACAAATACATATATTGAAAAGGATCTAAGTATTAATGAGGAAATTGAAAAGCTTCGTTTAAGCGCAACATCATCACTTCTATCAGGACGAAAAGATATCATAGTAGTATCCTCTGTATCATGCATATACGGAATCGGAAACCCTGATGATTTCACAAATAACGTTATTAATATTGTTGTTGGTCAAAAATTAAGTAGGAACAAGTTTTTGCGAGAACTTGTGAATGCACTTTACTCAAGAAATGATATTGAACTTAAAAGGGGTAATTTCAGGGTAAAAGGTGACACAATCGATATTTTTCCAGCATATATGGACTGGGCTTTTCGAGTTATGTTTTGGGGGGATGAAATTGAAGCCATTGAATCAATAGACCCTATTGCAGGTAAGAGAGTTGAAAGGCTAGAAAATATTACACTTTATCCTGCAAACATATTTGTAACGTCTCCTGATAAAATGAAATCAGCCTTGGTAGAAATCCAGCTTGATATGGCAAAACAAGTTGATTTTTTACGAGATATTGGAAAAAATCTTGAGGCCAAGAGACTTGAAGACCGAGTTACTTACGATGTAGAAATGATGCGTGAACTTGGCTATTGCTCAGGGATTGAAAATTATTCCAGGTACTTTGATGGTCGTAGTCCAGGGTCTCGCCCATTCTGTTTACTTGACTATTTTCCAGATGATTATGTAACAGTTATTGACGAAAGTCATGTCACTATCCCCCAACTAAGAGCAATGTATGGTGGTGACCGATCACGAAAACATAATTTGGTTGAATATGGTTTTAGACTGCCTGCAGCAATGGATAACCGACCACTAAAATTTGAAGAATTTGAGCAATTATCTCGTCAAACAATATATGTTAGTGCTACTCCATCGGATTATGAACTTGAACAATCAGGTGGTGTTATTATTGAACAACTAATACGACCAACTGGATTACTTGACCCTCCCATTGAAGTTAGACCCAGTCATGATCAAATTGATGATTTATTGGATGAAATAGAAAAAACTATTGCAGAAAAGTACAGGGTTCTTGTGACAACACTAACAAAAAGAATGGCAGAGGAACTCACCAAATATCTAATTAATCTTGGAATTAATACCAGATATATCCATTCGGATGTTGATACTTTGGATAGGGTTGAAATATTAAGGGATTTAAGACTTGGAAATTTTAGTGTACTTGTGGGTGTAAATTTATTACGTGAAGGATTGGATTTACCCGAAGTAGCTCTTGTTGCAATACTTGACGCCGATAAAGAAGGATTTTTAAGATCGGCCAAATCATTAACACAAACTGCAGGTAGAGCTGCTAGAAACCTTGATAGCAAGGTTATTATGTATGCCGATAAGATAACCAAATCAATGGCATTAACCATTGATGAAACAGCACGAAGAAGAGAGAAACAACTTGATTATAATCAAAAGAATAATGTCATACCAAAAGCCATTATAAAATCAGTTGATGCAATTATGGGGCAAACAACTGTTGCAACATCTCATATTACCGACAAAGAATATCAGTCAAATATAGTATCAGGTATTGCTGCCGATCCTGTAGTTCAATATATAACAGCAAAGGAAATTTTACTAGCCATCGATAAGAATAAAAAGGAAATGCAGGAAGCAGTTAAAGTCCTCGATTTTATTGATGCCGCCAGATTACGAGATGAAAACAAGGTACTGGAAGAATTGTTACAACATAAAGAGGATAAAAGCTAATTTACCTATTATGAAACACGAAATAATACCAACTAACAGAAAAGCTCTAATACTAAATATTGACACTCAACTTTATGGATCATTTGCAGAAATTGGAGGTGGCCAAGAAGTTGCAAGACATTTTTTCCAGGCAGGCGGAGCATCAGGGACCGTGGCTAAGACTATTTCAGCTTATGATAAAAGATTTAGTGACTCATTTTATAATAAAAATAAAAAAGGAAGACATGTTAGTGAAGCCCGCCTAACGAAAATGCTGGATAGTGAATATAAAGAATTAACTAGACTACTAACAGATGAGGATGAATCGACCACATTTTTTGCTTTTGCAAATACAATGGAGGTGTTAAACTATACTAAAACGAACAAAAGCCATGGCTGGATGGGCGTAAAATATCAGCTAAATCCAAATAGTAGGCCTAATATTGTTATTATTCATATTAAACTTCTTGAAAATGATGCCTTAATGCAACAGGCAACAATAGGCATACTGGGAGTAAATTTACTATATGCCTGCAAATTCTATTATGATAGTCCTACAACATTTTTAAAGTCACTCACAGATAATCTGTCTATTGATAGGTTTAGGATTACTATGATGAGAATGAGCGGCCCTGATTTGGATTATGTAGATAATAAACTTCTTGCAGTCCAGTTGGTTAAAAACAAGATGACCAGGTCAATTATGTTTGATAAACACGGAAACGTTCATCAGCCATCAGACATGCTATACAAGAAAAATGTACTTGCATTCAGGGGTAGTTTTCTTCCTGTTACATATATTGCAAAGGATATACTGAACAAAAGTATGGCTTTATTTGCTTTGGACGAAGATTACGAACATGATAATACACTTTCTTTCTGCGAGTTATCTATAAACAATATATTGTCCAAAGGTGAAATTGATGAACAGGACTTTCTAAATAGAGTAGATATGCTTGTAAGCATTGGTCAAAATGTGATGATTTCTGACTTACCTGAATATTACAAATTAGTTGATTTTTTCTCACAATTTAAGATGAATAAGCTTAGAATAGTAATGGGTATACCAACCTTTAAAAAAGTTCTTCAAAAAAAATACTATAGTTCCTTAAGAGGAGGCATACTGGAGGCCATAGGTAAGATGTTCCCATCAAATATGAAACTATATATTTACCCAACACGTAAAGCTGGAAGCCCTGATATAATTACATCAAGCGATGTTGATATGGATAAAGATGTACAAATGCTTTTCGATTATTTAAAGGCCAATCGGTATATACTTGATATAAAAAGTGAAATGAAAAATCAATTACATGTTTCAACCCGTGAAGTTAATAGCATGATTAATAGTGGTAATACTGATTGGGAAAAATATGTACCAATTAGTGTTTGTAAAATTATTAAGGAAAAAAAACTAAACCTTCAGAGTAACAAATAAGAAGTATAATATAAGTTGTTTTTGAAAGGATAAGATCCTCTTATCCAGGCACCTTTTGGTAGCAATTATAAGATATCTTTAGTATCTATTATTTATTGACTCTCTATTTTAAATGCCGGATTATATATAATACCAACTACATTTCCCCAAGGATCTTTAAATGAAGCTACCATAAGTTCGCCACCAACATTAGTGGGTTTTTCATGCTCGGTTGCACCCAAATCTAATATTCTTAAATATGCATTTTGGATATCTTCAACTCCCCAATAGGCTATTACATTATCCGACCTGTCACCCATGGGTTTATCTTCAGGCAATAATCCCAATTCATAACCACCGATATTAAACCCTATATAGAAAGACTCCTCAAAATAAGGTTGCGTTTCAAATACTTTTGAATACCAGTGCTTTGCTTTATCCAAATTAGGCACAAAGTATACAAC
>JAERTF010000187.1 GCA_016845105.1 Bacteroidota bacterium
GTTTCAAAAGATTATCCGCAGGTAGAATTAATTGTAAGATCATGGGTTCCTAAAGAAATCAAAGAGAAATATAAAAAGTATAAAAATATAAAAATTATAGATAAAATAATTCCGTGGGAAAAATTAGAAAAAATATTTCAAACTTCAGACATATTTTTATTTCCAGCACATATGACTGTAGGCCTTGCAATGCTAGACGCAATGAGTTATGAATTACCAATAGTTACTACAAACGTATGGGCAAATGAAGAGATGGTAAAAAACAACACGAATGGAATAATTATAGATGCTCCTAAAAAAATACCATACTATACTGAAAATTTCATACCAAATTGGAGAAGTGCCGAATATAAAAAGGCCTTAATAATAGAGAGGCCAAAGTTCATACAAAAAAATTATGAAGCAATAGTTAGGTTAATAGAAAATAAAAACCTTAGAAGAAAAATGGGAAGAGAATCAAGAAAAATGATAGAAGAAGGAATATTTTCAATAGAATATAGAAATAAAAAATTAAAAAAAATATTCGACGAGTCAATACAATGAAAACTAAAAAAATAATAGTTGTAATGTCTACAAAATACAATTTAAAGAATAAATCAGACAAAGTAAGATTGAATTTATGTATTAATACATTAAAAAAATGCAAAAATAAGAACATAGAAACAGTAGTTATAGAAACCAGTGATATCGAAGAGATTTCAAGAAAATTAAAAAAATTTACAAACATTTTAATTAGAAAAAAGGGACTTTCGATGGGAGAAGGAAGACGGTTAGCAATAAAGACTGCAAAAAAAGCGGACGCAAAAATAATAATTTTATTAGATCCAGAAAAAGAAGATTTTATCAAAAGTATAAAGAAAACAACAGATTATTTACTTAAGAAAAACTATGATATTGTCATTCCAAAAAGAAAAAATTTCAAGAATTATCCTAAATTTCAAGAAAGATTAGAAAAAATAGGAAATAAATTTTGGGAAAAGACAACAAACACCAAATTAGACATGTGGTTTGGAACTAGAGTTTTTAAAAAAGAAGTAGCAAACTACTTTCTTGATTACAAAGGAGAATATGGAGACCTGTGGGATATCAACAATATCCCCATAATGAGGGCAATAAAAGACAAAAAAAAGATAGGAAGTATAAAGATTAACTTCAAATATCCAAAAACACAAAGAAACATAGAAAAGGAAGATTTAAAATTCTTGAGAAAAAGAATAATACAATTAGAATTCCTCACAAAATGCATATATAAAGAAAATGAAACCCAAAAAACAAGACAATTTAGATAAATTCTTAGATTTTATTCTAACAAAAAATAATGCAAAGTATTTAACATTGATCGTAGCCATTGGCGCTTTCCTAAGATATTTAGTTGTAAAAAATGTTTCTTTCTTGGGGGATGAAATGGTTCATGGCCCACATGCAATAAATATGTGGAATTCAGGGTTAATAAGTACAATATTAGAATCTCCCACCTGGTTTTATTTAACAGATATTGCTCACAAGATATTTGGAGTGACTATATTTAGCACAAGATTTTTATCATTCTTCTATGGAACCTTAACAATAATATTAATATATTTATTAGCAAAAACAATTTTTAACAAAAGAGTAGCATTAATTTCTTCAATACTTTTAGCCATATCAACTTACCATATAAGATATACATTGATGGAAATGGACGAAGCGTTAATATTTTTTGTACTTTTAGCAGCTTACACATTTATTAAATATTTCAGAAAAAATGATCAAAAATATTTATACATTACGGCAATACTTCTCGGAACTGGAACATTAATAAAAACAATAACTGCATTTTTCATACCGGTATTCGTAGTATTCTTTTTTATATTAAATAAAAATAAATCCTTAAAGAAAAACATAAAATCCATGTTAATCGTTGGATTAATTCTATTAACATTTGCAAGTCCAATTATAATACATAATATTCTACTATATCAAGAAAAAGGAGTTGTAGATACATACTTTGCTCAATATTTTGATATAAATCGAGAAGTCCATAGCGGACAATTGGGTTATGATAACGCATTTAATATTCCTCAAGTGATTACGGGCACAATAGACATGGTAAAAAATTCATTTTTGAAATTAGATCCTTTAATTTTTATTCTAGGAATAATTGGGATGTTATATGCAAAAAAAGCAAAAAAAGGAAAAGAAAGCGGACTTCTAATCTCTTTGTTTATTTTTGGATTTTTGATCCTGGCAGGTTCAAATCTTTTACCCACGCACTATGTTAGTTTTATACCATTTTTATGTATTTATGCATCATTATTTTTAACAGAAATTTCAAATAAATTAAAGAAATACAAAAAAGAATTTCTTGTAATTTCAATAATTGTCATCTCCATTGCAAATCTATTTTTAATTCCCCAAAATCTTTTACCTCATTTAACCTCACAAACTGCAAATGCCCCAATGAGAGAATTTGCAATTGACAACATTGAAGAAGATTCATTAGTTGTAGTAGATTCAAGAATATATAGGGGAAGAGTTGCCTGGCTTTTCAATGACAAACATTATTTAGAATCAGGTTATTTTTTACAATTATTAGAAGAAACTGAAAAAATTCCAAAAGAACAATTAGTTCCAATAACCACATACTTAATAGAATGTGCAAAAGATGATTGTGGATGGGGAACAATTAAAGAAGGAGAATTAAATACAAGTTCAGAACAATTAGTTTCTCAATTCAAACAAATATCCTCCAAGGTAGCAGAATTTCAAAGTGGAGGAGGATATGATGAAGACACTGGAACAACACACTTCAAGGTTTACAAGACAAGCATAAATCTTCATCCTGCTGCATTAACTTTTGCCGATGAAACTCATATGTGGTTTTATTATCCGACAAGATATGAACCAAAGGAAAAAGGGTGGGATTACTTATCTCCAAAAGGAATTTTAGCAAAAACGGCCCACAATTTTGGATTTTTAATAGTTATGTTGAGCGTATTATTTGCAATTTTAGCACCATTCTTATTATTTTATGAGTTTAAAAACACCAAAAAACATATAATTATGAAATAATCAAATAAACTTCTATGGTAAAATTATCAATAATTATTCCTGCATATAATGAAAAAGAAACAATTAGAGAGATAATCAAACAAGTTTCAGACGTAAAAATTCCTAAAGAAATAATTCTTATTGATGACTATTCTACAGATGGAACAAGAGAAATTTTAGAAACAGAATATTCCCATTTAAAGAACATAAAAGTATTATTACATAAAAAGAACAGAGGAAAGGGAGCGGCAATAAGAACTGGTCTAAAGGCAATAAGGGGAGACATCATAATTATTCAGGATGCGGATTTAGAATATGATCCAAAAGATTATCCCAAATTGATAAAGCCAATATTAGAAGGTAAAACTCATGTAGTATATGGTTCAAGATTTTTAAATAAGAAGAATAAACACCAATATGGGCTAAATATGTTTGCAACTAGATTACTAACGGTTATGGCAAATATACTATATAATGCAAGAATAACAGACGAACCTACATGTTACAAAGTATTTACTAAACAGGCCATAAAAAGCGTAGATTTAAAATGTGAGAAATTCGAGTTTTGTCCAGAAGTAACTGCAAAAATAAGAAAAAAGGGTTACAAGATTACAGAAGTTCCAATAGAGTACAAATCTCGTTCAATTGAAGAAGGTAAAAAAATTAATTGGAAAGATGGAGTTCAAGCAATTTGGACATTAATAAAATATAGGATAATAAAATGAAAGAAATAAAATGCAATATCTGCGGATCTAATGATTACAAAGTAGTACATAGGGGATTAAAAGATGATGGAAGCATTAATCTAGACACAAAAAAAGTTTATGCTTCTTCTTCAAATATTGTAGGTAATGATAGAATTGTAAAATGCAATGTGTGTGAATTAAAATATGTTACTCCCCAACTAGAAGCAAAGGATATTGTTGATGCTTATTCCGAAGGTTCTGATGAGAAATTTGTTTCACAGAATAAATGGAGAATGATTACCTTCAAAAGATGTTTAAAAGAAGTAGAAAAGGCAACAAGAGGGCAAAAAGGAAAAATTTTAGACATTGGAACAGCAGGAGGAGCGTTTCTAAAAGTAGCAAAAGATGAGGGATGGGATGTAGCAGGAATAGAACCCAACAAATGGTTATGTAATTGGTGTGAAGAAAATTATGGAATAAAAATTCAGCAAGGAATTCTTGAAAAAACAAAGTATAAATCAAAAAGTTTTGATGTAATTACACTATGGGATGTTTTAGAACATGTGCCTGATCCAAGCGCCACATTAAAAAAATGTAGAGAATTACTAAAAGACGATGGAATTTTAGTAGTAAATTATCCAGATATAGGAAGTATGCCTTCAAAATTAATGAGATCTAAATGGATTTTCCTATTAAGTGTACATTTATGGTATTTTACTCCAAAAACCTTAAAGAAAATTCTAAGTAAAACTGGATTTCAACCAATTTTATTTAAAAAACATTGGCAAACCCTTAGTTTGGGATATTTAGTTTATCGAATGGAAGAATATAGTAAAGTTTTAGCAAAAATTTCAGGATTTTTTGTAAGATTATTTCGTTTAGGAAACCTAAGCATCCCTTACTGGTTAGGACAAACACTAGTAGTTGCAAAAAAGAAAACTAATTAAACAAAACACTCATTTTTAATTTATGAACAAAAAATTGATTTATAGATTATTCTCAATGTTTTTGGGTATAGGGATAATTATAGGACTAATTACCTATGCGGGAACTTCAGAGTTGTTTGAAATTCTTAATCAAACTTCCATGTCCTGGCTATTGCTTTCAATTTTAATTTCATTTTTTGCATGGTTATTCAGAGCATTATTTTTAAAGATCCATACAAAATTAAAATTTATAAATTGTTTTAGAATAATTTGTATAGGTTACATGCTAAATGCAATTCTTCCTGCAAAAGCAGGAGATATAAATATAATTTATTCATTAAAACAGCGAGGAATAAGTTTAGTAAGAAGTGCAAATATCCTAATACATTATAGAATAATGGATTTATTTAGTTTAATCTTAATTTCTTTGCCCCTCCTATTAATTTATATGAAAGATAAAATTCCAGAGAATATAATTAATTATTTGATAATAATTGGAGCAATAATAACTATTCCTGCATTAATCTTAATAGATAAAAAAGGAATCATCAGTAAACTATTACAATTTTTGGAGAGGAAAATAAGTATTAATTTTTTAAAAAAATTCATAAACAGAGGCCATAAACTCTACGCAGATTACGAAATTCTCCTTAAAAATAAAAAAAGATGGTCTGCATTGATTTCTCTTTCTGGATGGATTATAGAGGGCCTAGTAAGTTACATAATTGCAATTGCAATAGGTCACCCTATTAATTTATACATCATATTTTTAGCAGTATCTTTAGGAAACATATCAAAGGTAATTCCAATAACTCCTGGAGGAATTGGGATATATGAGACAACTGTGATGTTGTTATTAAGTATCTTTGGAATTCCTGCCCAAATATCTACGCTTCTTGCATTATTAGATCATGCAATAAAGACGGCAATAGGAATAATATTAGGTTCGCTTTCATTAATCTTCTCAGAATCAAAAAATCCTTTAAAAATAGACGGATAGATTTATAACTCAAACGTAAATAATAATAAAATATGAAAGTAACTATATTGGGTGCAGGAATCTCTGGATTAGCAACAGCTTGGAAACTATCCGGCAAGCAAGAATTGGAAATAATTGAAAAGAATTCTTGTATTGGAGGGATGGCTTCAAGTTACAAATATAAAGATTTTTCTTTAGATTATGGCCCTCATAAAATTTATACTCAACTTCCAGGAATAATGGAAGATTTCAAAAATCTAGTTAAAGAAGACTTAATGACAATTCCTAAAAAAAACAAAATTTATGTTAATGGAAAATTCTTTGATTTTCCAATCAAAATTACTCAATTAGCTACAAGGTTAAATCCCTTAATTGGTGCAGGCTGTGGATTGGGAATGGCTGAAAGTTTAATCCGCAAAGATAAAACAAAAAGTTATGAAAGTTATTTAAAAAATAATTTTGGAAGAGGAATGTATAATTTATTATTCAGAGATTATGCTCTAAAAGTTTGGGGAGACCCAAAAGAATTAGCAGAAGAATTAGCAATTAAAAGAATTCCAGTATCTGGATTTGCAGATTTAATTAAAGGCATACTGTTTGGAGTAAAAAAAGAACAAAGCGCAGAACATTTCTATTATCCAAAAAATGGAATAGGAACAGTGTGCGATAGAATTGTTAAACAAATAGAAAAAAATAAAGGAAAAATTTTAACAAAAACTAAAATAGAAAAAATAAATATTCAAAAAAATAAAGTAGAGAGTATAACAATCAACAAGAAAAAACAAAAAACAAATTTTTTAGTTTCAACCATTCCTGTTACAGACATGGTTGAACTAATAGAACCAAAACCTCCTGAGAAAGTACTTAATGCTGCAAAAAGATTAAAATATCGTTCATTAATTGTCTTAACAATTTTAGTAGATAAGAAAAAGGCATTAGATTGCAATTGGATATTTTTCCCATCTGCAGACATCATATTCAATAGATTATCTGAACAAAAAAGCTTTAGTAAATTTACATGTCCAGAAGATAAAACTGCATTATATGTAGAAATGACATGCGATTATAATGATTGGAGATGGAATGCGTCAGACTATGATTTATTTGAATTAGTTATGAGAGATTTAGAAAAAATAGGGGTTTTAAAGAGAGAAGAGGTATTAGAATATTTTTCAAAAAAGGCAAGAAAGGTATATCCAGTTTATTCGATAGATTACAAAAAAAATTTAACAACAATATTAGATTATTTGGATACTATTGATAATTTACAAACCACTGGAAGACAAGGATTGTTTAATTACAATAATATGGACCATTGCATAGATATGGCAAATAAAACTGCAGAGCATATAAATAACAACAAAGGAAAAGAAGAATGGAAAGATTTAAGAAAATATTTTGATTCTTACAAGATAGTTGATTAAAATGGCAGAGATAGAAGGCAAATGGTGGAATATAGAAGACAAAGTAGAAAAAACAATTTCTGCAAAATACGATAGAATAAAAGACTGGATCATGGATCCAAAAGGTTATTTTTTAATCAAAGTAGATAATGAAAATAATTTGATTAGAGTAGGTCATTGTACACCAGATAATAAAATGTTAGCAGAAGTGACCGGAAAAACTGCAATTGAAATTGTAAACACCTTGATTAGAGAAGAAATGATTTCTTCATTACAACATGCGGCAGATATGGGAATAGAATTAAACAAAGCAGAATTAGCATTAAAAAATAATTGGAAATATGTCCAAGATAGCGAATTAGAAATAAATTAATTGTTCATTGAAGCAAAAATTTCTCTTCTACTAAATGGTCTTTGAATTATTTTATTAATATTGTATTGGTTATTCAGAAACAATTTATCAATTTTTTGACCTACATAATTAATCATGACAATTTCAAGTTGAGGATATTTTTTCCTAATTTTTTTCAATAAATTATTATCTTCTAATGAATTTAAATCAAGATCATAAAAAAGAATAGAATTTTCAGAAAGTTTAATTCCTTCAAATCCTTCTAAATTTCTAATAGTTTTAGAATTATGGCCTTTCTCTGAAAGAATAGTTCTTAAAACCATTGCAGAAAATTCATAATTTTCTTTAATTAAAATTGTTCTATTTTTTGGATTATTTATTACCTTAAGTTCAGCCATCAATAAATACCTAAAAATCTGATTTATATTACTTTCCGTTAAGAAAGCTTTTTATACCTTCTAGACCTAAAATCAAAAATGGAAAGGAAAAATGCCCCAAGAGTTTTAATAAGCAATATGCCCTCTGGCACTTCACTATACGAAGAATCCAAAATTAAAGTAGCTGAGGTTCCAAGGCCTTCTGTAGCAATGGCGACATTAGCTGCATGTTGTTTAGAAAAGGGACAAGATGTAAAATTATTAGATCTATCTTTAGCACAGTTTGAAGGAAAAATACCTGGAGAAGTAATGACCGAGGTATTAAATTCATATAAACCTGACTTTGTTTGTTTTTCTTTCACAACACCATTATTTGATGAATGTTGTGAATATGCTAAATTTGTGAGAGAAAAATTACCAGATGCAACTTTAGTTGCAGGAGGAGTTCATCCAACAATTTATCCCGAAGAAGTTTTAGAAAAATCTGAATCAGATATTGCAGTAATGGCAGAAGGAGATTTCATTTTGCCTAAAATTGTTGAAGCAAACAACAATCCAGAAAAATTAAAAAAAATTGAAGGAATTGCTTTCAAGGATAAAAAAGGAAAAATAATCAAAACCCCAAGAGGAAAGGGGGTAGAAAATATGGACGATTTACCTTTACCTGCATGGAATTTACTGCCTGTAAAAAAATATACTATGCCTAAAATAATGACTAAAAAAAATCCAGTAGGAAGTATGGAAACTAGTAGAGGGTGTCTTGCAGGTTGCACGTATTGTAATAAAAGCGTATTTGGAAGAAAGTGGGGCGGAAAAAGTGCAAAAAGAGTTGTTGATGAATTAGAATATATGAAAAAATGTGGATTTAATGAAGTGCATGTATATGATGATATGTTTACAACAGATTTAGACCGTGCAAAAGACATTTGTGATTTAATTATTAAAAGAGGCTTAAAAATTTCTTGGAAATTAGATTGCGGCATAAGAATAGATAGTGTAGAGCCAGAACTTTATAAAAAATTAAAGGCTGCAGGATGTTATGGAGTGGGATACGGATTAGAGTCGGGCAGTCAAGAAATATTAGATACTATTCACAAGGGTTTGAATATTAAAGAAGCACATAATGCAATAAAATGGGCAAATGAGGCAGGGATTGAAACAGTAGGATTCTTTATGTTTGGACTTCCTGGAGAAACAATAGATACAATGGAAGAAACAATAAAATTAGCTACTCAATTAAAATTAGATTATGCAAAAGTAACTTTAGCTACTCCCTTCCCTGGAACAGCATTGTATGCAGAACTTCAAGCAAAGGGAAGAATAAAATCGCAAGATTGGTCAGCCTATAATTTTCACACTCCCTCAAAAGTATATGATCATGATAATTTAGACTGGGATATTATGCAGAAATATTATGAAAAATTCTATAAAAAATATTATTTCAGACCAAGTTATTTAATTAGAAGACTCATAAGAGACATAAAAACTGGAAACTTGTTTACAGATATGTACTATGCATTTAAGACATTTATCTAAACATAATCCTTAAATAAATTGATTCTAACTAATTTTTATGAAAATAGTATTTGTATGCGAATTTAGCTACCCATCTAAATGTGGAGTATGGAACGCAGTATATCACACAGCTAAAGAGTTAAAGAAAAAAGGGCACGAAATACACATATTCTCAAATAATCTAATTAAAGGTACTTCAAAAAAATCTAAAAAGCAAGAAAAAATAGAAGGGATAACATATCATAGATTCCCCACAGCCTATAGGTTAAGCCAAAATGCTTATCAGTGGAAGTTTGAAAAAGAATTAATCGCTTTAAAACCAGACATTATTCATGCCCATGCATATCGCCACACATATACGCAAAAAATTCCGAAAATATCCAAAAAATTAAAAATTCCTTGCTACCTAACAACTCACGCCCCATTTCTAGAAAAAGGATTAAGAAATCCACTACTTCAATTTGCAGTAAACATTTATGATAAAATATATTCCAAAAGAATTTTGAATTCTTATACCAAAGTATTTCCAATTTCTAAATGGGAATTGCCAATTTTAAAGAAATTAGGATTAAAAAAATCTAAAACTATTTTACTACCTAATGGATTTCCAAAAGAATTTCTAACAGTTAAAACAAAACAAAACAATAATGCAATATTCATGGGAAGGATTGCACCAATAAAAAATTTAGAAACAATACTAAAATCTGCAAAGGAACTTCCAAATATTAATTTTACAATCTATGGGCCAATAGAAAAAGGATACAAATTAAAATCCAAACTAAAAAATGTAAAAATAATAAATAAACCATATACTCAAAAAGAAGAAATAAATGAATTAAAAAAGAATTCAATATTTATCCTTCCAAGTAAAAGAGAAGGAATTCCATTAGCTTTAACTGAAGCAATGGGTGCAGGATTAGTATGTATCAGTTCAGATACGCAAGGAGGGAAGGAATTAATTAATCACAATAAAACTGGACTCTTATTTCAAATAAATAATTCAAAACAATTAACGCTTGCAATAAAAAAAGCATTAAATAAAAAAACTTGGAAAACCCTATCCCTCACAGGGAAAAAATCAATAAAAACAAGAACTTGGGAACAAATAACAAAAAAATTAGAAAGAATATATAAATCCGATAGAAAAAACCCAAAATCCTTTTAAAACAAATATTATAATTTAGAACATGAATTTAGCAGAAAAAAATGCATTAGAGAAAAGAAAACAACAGATAAGATCAAAAATTGAACCTTTCTTAAAAAATAAAGAAAAAATACTTCTTTACAGCTTTTTTACATTCATCATAATTTACAAATTATTTTATTTTTTCAAGACACTAGATCAAGCAGTTTGGTGGGATGAAGGAGATTATCTTTCAATAGGAAAAGAATTATTTTCCGGAAACGAAAGACCTGAATGGTGGATACACTTCACAGGAATGAGGCCATTACTTATGCCAATAATTTGGTCATTTACATTTGCAATTAAATTAGGAGAACCCTTAATTAAATTTTTAACTTTATTAGTTCCAAGTATAGGTAGCATATTTTTAATGTATAAACTAGGAAAAGATATTTATAATCAAAAAATAGGGATTATCTCTTCATTAATGCTATCTGTTTATTGGGTTCACCATTTTTACACCTATAGATTTTTAACAGATATTCCTGCAATGTTTTTTGGGCTACTTTCAATTTACTTTTTCTGGTCAAGATATATTAAAGAGAAGAAAAATTACGGATTGTATCTTTCAATAGTCTTTGGAATAGTAGCATTTGCAATTAGATTCCCTCTTGCATTAGTTTTAGTTAGTATATTATTATATCTTCTAATAACAAGAGGATTTTCAATATTCAAAGATAAAGTGATTTGGAAGGGTGCAGGAGTAGGATTACTTACATTTTCTCCATATCTAATTTATTTCATAATTAATAAATTTGCGGCATTTAGATTCTATTTTGGAGATACTGCAGTTTCAATTAAAACGCCGATAGCAGAATCATTTAAAACAATTCTTTCAATAATACCTACATTGATGGAACCTATATGGTTTATTTGTTTAATCATAGGATTACTCACATTATACAAATTAGTTATTGGATTTGATTTAATAATAAAAAAGAAAGAAAAGAGCTTAAACGCCGATCTTTTTGTATTTCTTTTAGGAATAGTCAATTTAATATTTTATATATTTATTTTAAGAGCTGCAAACGACAGATGGTTATTAATGCTAATGCCTCCATTATTCCTACTAACTTCAAAAGGAATTTTAACAATATCAGATTATGCAAAAAAATACAACAAGCATTTAGGATTAGTAATCTTATTAGTCTTGGTCATCGGAGGAGCAAACCAGCAAATATCTCATGGGCACAACCTTACAATGTCTAAAATTGGATCCTATCAGGAAGAAAAATTAGCAGGACTTTGGCTAAAAGAAAATACTCCTGAAGACTCAAGAATAATCATCTCTTCAATAGTTCAAAACCAGTATTATTCAGAAAGAATGAGTTATGACTTTCACTCACGAGACAAACCATTTCCAGAGTGTTATGATTTGTATGGAAAACTAATAGAATCAGAAGAATGTTTCACTAAAACTGAGAATGCATTTAGAGAAAAAATAAAAAAAATAGGTGCAGATTACCTAGTAATTCATATATTTGAACCAGTATTTACTCCGAAATGGGCATACGATTATCCCAATAGGCATCCTGGAGAGTTGA
>JAERTF010000188.1 GCA_016845105.1 Bacteroidota bacterium
AAATGCAAAAAGAAAAAACAAGAGCCGTAGGCTTAAGAAAATAGTAATAAACCAAATAAGTTGGATAGCGCGGATCAGGGAAACGTGATATAATTCTGGATTCCCAAAAGGGAATATAAATCTTCACGGAAGAGGATTCGAAAAGCCAAAATATGGGCATGGTCTGCAGATGAAAACTGCAAGAAGCCAATAATATGAATTTGTTTATACCGGATTTTTATAATAAAAACGGAAATTAAACTTGACAAGAATTTATTGATCTGTGGAGACGGTCGTCCCTTCCAGGGGACTTAAGCAAATGGAATTACAGCAGTTAAGCGTCAAGAATCAACCGATAAAAAAAATCGGACAGGGATCGTTTTTTTTCTTGACTTTGGACCTTTAATATGGGCGGCAAAAAATCCGAAAGCTCCGTAGCATTTATCAAATTTTTTTTTAATGTAAAGATAAAACCTCAAAAAAACCACAACGTTTCTGCCGTCCGACTTGTAGAGTAGAGAAAGAAGCAAGAAAATTTAGACTCTGCCATAGTTCTGTTTCTGGGTTTCCCTTTTCGTGCCTTAGTATGCATATGTCTTATCTACTTTATTTCATTCCCCCTCGTCAAACCGTACGTGAGGTTTTCCCTCATACGGCTTACCGACAGATTTCTTCTTATAGCATTTACGAGTCACTTTTGGTAAATATATTTTGACGGATCAATCATTCCAAAATGGGTGACAATTCCATCAAAACCGTAGCGACGATACAGTTTACTTACCTTTTGTGATTTCTTCTTATAATGAAAACACAGACTCTCATGAAGATACCAATGCAATTGATTAAATGTTTTACGACAATAACTCACTTGCGGAATGTGAAAATAATTCATCCAGCCTCGTAATATTACATTTAAACCAGGTATTACTTCCGGCATCGCTTTATGGCGATTAACTTTGAAATATTCTCTTATCTTTTCACGCACTTTATTCTTTGATTTCGCACTCGGTTCTATATGCCAGTACTTCTTTTTCCAATCCTTCTGTCCTTTATCATAACGAAAAGTGAAACCTAAAAATTCAAACCCTTCTTCATAGGCATTTACTTTTCGGCTCTTTTCCATGTTCAGTTCCAATCCCATTTTCGATATTAGGCGTTTAACATATTCGATTATTTCTTCCGGTATCTCCCTGCCAATTAGTATAAAATCATCGGCATAACGAATTATTTTAATCCCTAATCGTCTGAATATTTCCTGTGAGTTAACTATCTTATCTAATAAATGTAAATAGATATTTGCCAATAATGGTGATATTACACCACCTTGCGGCGTGCCTTGTTTGTTCTTCTTCCCGCCAATAATCTTGCCATCTTCTGATATAGGTGCTTTTAACCACATCTTAAGCAAATGCATAATATGCTTATCGCTTATGCGTCTTCCTATGACTATCAGAAGTTTATTATGCGGTATCGTATCAAAAAACTGGCTAAGATCAGCGTCTAATACATCTGCTCTGCCCTGTTTCAAATTCCGTTTGATTTCTGTAACTGCATCTTTGGAACTGCGTTTCGGTCTGAAACCGTATGAACTATTCTCAAAATCTGCTTCAAATATCGGCTCTATTACTTGTTTACAGGACATCTGAACAATCCTGTCCTTAATTGTGGGAATACCCAGGGGACGCTCTTGTCCATTGGCTTTGGGAATATAAACACGTTTTACCGGTGATGGTCTGTATTTTCGGTCTGATAATTCCTTTGATATTTCACTCAAATATCTTTCAACATCATAGTCTTCTATATCAGCAAATGTTACTCCATCAATTCCCGGACTACCGCCATTGGCTTTAACTCTGCGATATGCTTCTCGTAGAAAATATGGTAGATGAACTTTGTCGTACAATACATAAAAACGAAAGGCTGGCTCTCGTTTGGCTTTAAGATATAGTCTTCGCTGGAAGTCTCGCACTCTTTCCCTGTCACTTAATTCTGACTTGGGTCTCTTTTGTAGAGTTTCACTCAATTAGAAAATGCTCCTTCTTTTGAAAACAACTTCTGAAGTAATGCCCCTTCGCTAAAGTAAAGTTATGTTGTCTTTACCGTCATACACTACTATGGGCATATCCGACTTCTCATATGCCGGATTATCTTTTCGAACTGACTCTTATAGATATTCCTTGAAGTTGTCATCTTCAACATATGAGATCTCCCTTGTTCACATATAATCCCTTTATAAGCACGCCATCGGTTCAAACTCCGGCAGCCTGATACGGGGCGTTTTGCCATTGCTTACCGCATCATTGCAGATTTCACCAAGCATCACAGGCTCATCGACTGCATTATTTTAACCTAACGAAGCTAATACCCGTTCACTATTGTTACGGCTTACTTACTGATAATACAAAGCTTCAGTGTAGACGTCACCGTTTACACTGTTTGTACATCTTCCGCCTGAATGGCAAATTAGACGGATTGGATTTTCTCAGGTAATACCTGAAAGCACCAACTGGATTATATGCACCTCAAGGCACACGATGCATTTGTTATATGGCAGAACTATGTCTCTAATAAACTAGAAATTGAAAATCTGCTATTTATACCACGAATGTATTTCTTTTGGAACAAACAATTCCTTTGTATCACATTCTATTATCCAACCTTGAATCCCATCTTGATTTCCCTTTATTAATGCTGAACATTTCTTACAAGTTATTCCC
>JAERTF010000189.1 GCA_016845105.1 Bacteroidota bacterium
ATTCATAACACACATTATTAATGTGCTAAGTTTTTCGTTTTAACCTGTTTTTTTATCTATTTAATTAAAATTAAATGCTTCGTAACAATATTTAAAATTTAGTCTAAATAATATTTGTGAAAAAGTACAATTATTGGATCATGATTCTGTTTTGTAACTTTCAGTATATTAGTTAATAATGAATGATATGCGCTCTTCACAAAAAAAGTGATTTTTTGTAAAAAAAATATAACAAAATTGCCCTTGGTTATATTAATAAAGGTTTAGTTTTGTCAGATATTATAAACTTATTGCACAGATGATATCAAAGAAAAATAAAGTGGTTGAATTGGAGCATGCAGTTATTCGATTTGCAGGTGATTCGGGTGATGGTATGCAATTAACAGGAAGCCTTTTTTCGGATTCAACTGCATTTGCAGGTAATGATTTTGCTACATTTCCGGACTATCCGGCGGAAATACGAGCACCACAGGGAACAGTAGCCGGAGTATCTGGTTTTCAGATCCATTTTGGACATACTGATATTCATACATCTGGCGATTTGGCAGATGTATTAATAGCAATGAACCCTGCCTCTTTAAAAGCCAATTTAAGGTGGATAACCAAAGAAGCAATTATTGTGGTCGATACTGATGCTTTTGTTGAAAAAAACCTTATAAAAGCTGGGTATGATTCCGATCCTCTTGCTGATGAATCACTTGTTGGGCACCTTATCATTAAGGCACCCTTAACAACACTTACCAGAGAGGCTGTTAAGGAACTTAATCTTGATAATAAAACTGCACAAAAATCGAAAAACATGTTTGCACTAGGTATTGTGTTTTACATGTTTAACAGAGATTATAAAAAAACATTTTCTTTTTTCGAGACTAAGTTTAAATCAAATCCTTTGATAGTTGAGGCTAATAAAAGGGTTCTTGAGGCAGGTTATAATTTTGGAGATACAATTGAAGCTTTTGCAAGTACCTACAAAGTAAATCCTGCTCAACTTGAAAAAGGTAGATATAGAAATGTTACCGGAAATTTGGCCACAGCATGGGGGTTCTTGGCAGCATCTCAGCAATCAGGACGTAATGTATTTTTGGGGTCATATCCAATTACACCAGCATCCGAAATACTTCAGGAGTTATCAAAACATAAAGAGTTTTCTTGTGTTTCATTTCAGGCTGAAGACGAAATAGCAGGTATTGTTTCAACTATAGGCGCTAGTTTTGCTGGTGCTCTTGCAGTAACAACAACTTCAGGACCCGGTTTATCACTTAAAAGTGAAGCAATAGGTTTGGCTGTTATTACTGAGTTGCCAATGGTTATTGTTGATGTGCAGAGAGGCGGACCTTCAACAGGTTTACCTACTAAATCTGAGCAAAGTGATTTAATGCAAGCATTATTCGGCAGAAATGGTGAGGCACCTGTTATTATACTCGCAGCTTCCAGTGCAGCTGATTGTTTCTATTCTGCATTTGAAGCATCAAAATTAGCATTGGAACATATGACACCGGTAATTCTTCTCACCGACGGGTCCATAGCAAATGGATCAGAAGTGTTTAGAATTCCAAAAGTTAGCGAACTAGGTGAAATTACACCACCCTTGGTTGAAGCAAACGACTCTACATATAAACCGTATGCTAGAGATGAAGAAAAATATAGAAGAAGGTGGGCATTGCCTGGCACGGAGGGTTTAAGACATAGAATAGGCGGTTTAGAGAAAGAAAATATTTCAGGTAACGTATCTATGGATCCTTTAAATCATGAGCTTATGACTAAGCTGCGTGAGGAGAAAGTTAACCGGGTTGCAAACTATATTCCAGAGCAGGAAGTAATTGGAGATGATGATGCTGACTTACTTGTTGTGAGTTGGGGAGGTACTTATGGAGTATTGCTTACTGCAATTGAAAAACTTATCTCAGAGGGAAAATCTGTTAGCTTGGTACATTTCAAACATATAATGCCACTTCCCAGAAATACAAGAGATATACTATCACGATATAAGAAAATTGTTGTATGTGAGATTAATATGGGACAATTTGTTAATTATCTACGTATGCAGTTTCCTGAATTTTCATACAAGCAATACAACAAAGTACAAGGTTTACCATTTATGGTAGCAGAAATTGTGGATAAAGTTAATGAACTTTTAAATGACTAAGACAATGGATAAGATAGATACGAAAAGTCTTACACTCACGAAAAAGGATTTTGAAAGCGATCAGATGGTAAAATGGTGCCCAGGTTGTGGCGACCATGCTATTCTTAGATCATTGGAAAATGTATTTCCCGAGTTGGGTATACCCAAAGAAGATTTTGTGGTAGTTTCAGGAATTGGGTGTTCATCACGATTCCCATATTATATGAACACCTACGGTATTCATGGTATTCATGGTAGAGCAGCAGCTTTAGCAACTGGTATTAAGCTAACTAACCCAAAACTTAGTGTTTGGATGATATCTGGCGATGGCGATTCAATGGCAATTGGAGGTAATCATTTCATACATATAGCACGACGTAATCCTGATATTAATTACTTAATGTTTAATAACAAGATTTATGGACTTACCAAAGGTCAATATTCACCTACTACACCATTTGGAGCAAAAACCAAAACTTCTCCTCAAGGTACATTCGAACAACCTTTTAATCCGGGAGAACTTGTTATTGGATCAAAGGGAAAATTCTTTGCTAGGGTAGTTGATACTAACCTTAAACTAATGTCTAAAATATTTAAAGAAGCTGCCGAATTCAAAGGTGCCTCTATTGTTGAGATATTAGCGAACTGTATTATATTCCAAAATAAGATCCATTCACTTATAACAAGCAAGGAAACCAAGGTAGAGAATCAATTAATTCTTGAAGCCGGAAAACCAATGTTATACGGTAAAGATAACAACAAAGGAATTATTCTTCAGGGAACTAAACTTAAGGCTGTTGAACTTGGTGTTGATGGCATTACAATTGGTGATATACTTGTTCATGATCCAGGAACAGAAGATCCAGGAATACATATGATGCTAGCAAATCTGGCTCCCCCAGAGATGCCATCAGCAATAGGTATAATACGAGCAGTGAAATCAGAGACGCTGGACGAAAGTGTTTGGAACTCTGTTGAAGAAGCAAAGGAGACTTCTACTTTCAATACTGTTGATGATCTGTTTAATAGTGGAAATACTTGGGATATAGAATAAACTATATTGATTTATATGGTGAAAAAATAACCGCTCAGGATACTTACTTGAGCGGTTATTTTTTTATTGCTTTGTTGTATATTACTAATACTGTTTATTAACTTTACAGTTTATTGAATTGATAACCCTCAAAATGAAAATTACGACTTCAATAAGCCTATTATTAACTATTATAGTACTATTACTTACTAGTTGCAATACTGATTTTGAATTATATAAAGATTATAAGGATGTATCAATTGTTTATTGTATTGCTGATATAAGTGATGATACAACCTGGGTAAAAATCACAAAGGCATTCAATGGGCCAGGAAATGCACTCATACTTGCACAGAATCCTGATTCAAGTAATTATCCCTATAAACTAGATGCTGTTATAGTTGGTAAGAAAAATGGTGTAAGTCTTGAACCAATGATACTTGATACAATTACAATTCATAATAAAGCAATAACAGATACTATAATTGACAATAATGGTGATACAGTAATTCTGAATCCATTTTATTCACCTGATCAACTTCTATATTATACCACAGGAAAGCTGGATGAAGATACAGATTATTCATTAACAATAAAAAAAAATAATGGAGATTCTGTTTCAGCTTCAACAGGTCTTGTGAGTAATATCGAGGTAATCGAACCTGCTAGGTTTATTCATTTTAACATATCTAAAAGTGGAGATATTAAGTGGGTTAGTGCAAAAAATGGGTCCAGGTATATGATTTCTATGAGATTTAACTACAAAGAATATGCTCCCGGATATATTGATACTATTCAAGAATATGTAGATTTTTTTAGTAGGTCAGTAAATGCTTATTCAGAGAATGGTGGCGATAATATGGAAGTAACATATCACGGAGCAGATTTTTTTTCAACACTCGAGGCAGAATTGCCAAACATTAATAATGTGGAGCGCTGGGCAGGAAATGTAGATCTTAAGATTATTTGTGGTAGCAAAGTACTCATTACCTATCTCGATATTAATTCTGCCATAGGGAATACTCTTGAGGAAGTTCCAATATATTCTAATATTGATGGAGGAACAGGAATATTTGCTTCACGACATACAATCCTACTGTCGCTACCTCTCTCTGTTTCAGCAGAATATAATTTGATTTTGCATTATGATCTGGGGTTTGTCTTTAAATAAAGCTAGGTAGAATAAACATTTGGCAACCATTGGTTAATATTATATCACACGATTTTTATCTTCTTTTCTGATATTATCAGTTTTTATAATAATACATTTTGTATGTCCGTAAACACTAATAATTCAATATAAATACTTATCTTTGAGGAAAATAGAGATGATGAATATATTTAGCTTTACAGCACATTTTGATAGCGAAGAATCTTGTAGAAATCATTTTAAATCAGAGCGAGAT
>JAERTF010000190.1 GCA_016845105.1 Bacteroidota bacterium
AATAAAAAAATTAATACTTAAATAGAATATAATGAATACAACAATAATAGAAGAAATTACAGAGATAAAAAAATATGACTCAATAGATGGTAAGTATGGTGAATATGGTGGTATGTATGTTCCACCAATACTTGAAGGTAAGTTACTTGATCTGGCAAAGTTTTTTATGGTCACTAAAAGTCAGCCTGATTTTGAAGCCGAGTATTTACATTATCTAAAAACATTCGTTGGCAGACCATCTCCTTTATATTATGCTCAAAATTTGTCTAAACTGCTTGGATCCCGAATCTATCTAAAAAGAGAGGATTTAAATCATACAGGTTCGCATAAAATAAATAACACTATTGGTCAAATACTTCTAGCCAAGAGGATGGGTGCAACTGAGATTGTAGCAGAAACAGGTGCAGGCCAACATGGTGTTGCAACAGCAACTGCTGCTGCATTGTTTGGCATTAAATGCAAAATATTTATGGGTTCGAAGGATGCGGAAAGACAGAAAATGAATTTGAGTCGAATTAAGCTTCTTGGAGCTGAGGTGATACTTACAAATGAGGGAAGGGGAACGTTAAAGGATGCTGTAGATGCAGCATTGGGGTATTACATAGAAAATCCGGATGTTTATTATTTGCTGGGCTCTCAGGTTGGCCCGCACCCTTATCCAACAATGGTTGGGTATTTTCAAAGTATAATTGGCAGGGAAGCAAAAAAGCAGTTCTTTGAAATCGAAGGGAAGTTGCCTGATAATCTCTTTGCATGTGTTGGTGGTGGATCAAATGCCATTGGTTTGTTCGCTGATTTTTTATATGATAGTGATGTTGCCATTTTTGCTGCTGAAGGAGGTGGCTATGGCCCTGAAATGGGAAACACTGCTGCAACTCTTAGTCTTGGTAAACCTGGCGTATTCCAAGGAACTTATTCATATGCTTTAACTGATGACAATGATGAAGTATACCATACCCACTCAATTGCAGCTGGTCTGGATTATCCAGGGATAAGTCCACAACACTCATTGTTAAAAGATACGAATAGAGCTAGTTATCACCTGATTACAGACGCTGAGGCAATTGCTGCGTTTAAGTTACTGTCGAAACGGGAAGGTATAATACCTGCAATTGAATCGTCGCATGCAGTGGCTTTGGCTTTAAAGGTGCTAAAAGATCGCCCCAATGATATAAGTATCATCAACTTGTCCGGGCGTGGTGATAAAGATGTTGAAAGAGACTTAATGTAATAGAAAAAAAAGAGGCTGTCCATTTATATTTGGACAACCTCTTTTTAGTTTTTTTGTGAACAATTAAAACTACTATATTTCGCTCACGTTTCTTTTTACAAAATCGTTTAATTCTTTACCTACAAGTAAATTCTTAGCCAACCTAGCAAGGTCATAAAGTTGTTTTACAATAATATCTTGATTTTCAGCTTTCTTCTCGTCCATAATCTTAGTGATAACAGGATTGTTAGTGTTGACAATCATCTCGTATGATTCAGGAAGGTTTCCCATTCCCATCATCATACCACCACCACCACCACCAACTTTTTCCATATCCTTCATGCGACGCATAAATTCATTTTGTGTAATGGTAACAGGCATATCACTTTCGCTTAAGCTTTCAAAAACAACATTGTAAGTTTCTTTATTTATACTACGTTCGATAACTTCTTTTAGTGTTTCTTTTTGTTTGTCATCAAGTTTAGAAGGAGCTTCATCTTCTTTTACAATTATTTTATCAATAGTGTTTGAATCGACACGTGCAAATGTTGTATCTTTAAGTTTTTGCTCTAAACTGTTAATAAAATGAGCATCTAGTACACCATCCATAAGTAATACATCATAGCCACGCTCAGTAGCAGTTTCGATGTAACTATATTGGTCTTCTTGATTAGTTGCATATAAGTAAACGAGTTTCTTCTCCTTATTTTTCTGAGTTTTTTCCACATGCTTTTTATACTCATCCAATGTAAAGTACTTGCCTTCAACATTTTTAACAAGTGCAAATTTTTCAGCTTTTTCGTAGAATTTTTCTTCCGAGATCATTCCATACTCAATGAATATCTTAATGTCATCCCATTTTTTTTCAAACGCTTCACGATCCTTTTTGAAGAGTTCCTCAAGCTTATCAGCTACTTTTCTAGTAATGTAATTTGATATTTTCTTAACATTTCCATCGCTTTGTAAATATGACCGACTTACGTTCAATGGAATATCAGGTGAGTCAATTACACCATGCAGTAGTGTTAAGAAATCGGGAACTATACCTTCAACGGAATCAGTTACAAAAACCTGATTGCTATATAATTGGATTTTGTTGCGCTGCATTTCATAATCCTTTTTAACCTTTGGGAAATATAGTATCCCTGTTAAATTAAAAGGATAGTCTACATTAAGATGAATATGAAATAGAGGTTCTTCAAATGAATATGGATAAAGTTCGCGGTAAAACTTTTTATAATCTTCATCCGTTGCTTCACTTGGTTTTTTCTTCCAAAGAGGATTTGTATTGTTGATTATTTTTGGCTTTTCAACTTCTTTGGTTTCCTGATTTCCATCTTTGTCTTTTTTGCCTTCAATTGGTTCTTGGATCTTTTCCATACCAAATTGAATTGGTACAGGAAGGAATTTACAATATTTGTTTAGTAGTTCATTTATTTTATGATCCTCTAAAAATTCTTTGTTTTCATCATCAATGTGAAGAACAACTTCCGTTCCACGATCATTTTTTTCAATTTCTTCCAAAGAGTAATTTGGACTTCCGTCGCACTCCCATCGTACTGCTTTTGTTGAACCACCTTTTTTGTAAGTCTTGGTTTTTATCTCAACCATATCACTTACCATAAATGATGAATAAAACCCAAGTCCGAAATGACCTATGATATTATTATGCTCAGCTTCGCTTTTAGTTTTAAATTTCTTAACAAATTCTTCTGCACTTGAAAAAGCAATTTGGTTAATGTACTTTTTTACTTCATCACCGGTCATTCCTATTCCACGGTCGCGAATAGTTATTGTTTTCTTTTTTTTGTCTACTTCAACATGAATTGTAAGATCTCCTAATTCACCATTGAATTTTCCCATTGATGCTAACGTTTTTAGTTTTGATGTCGCATCTGTTGCATTGGAGATCAATTCACGTAGAAATATTTCATGATCCGAATAAAGGAACTTTTTTATTATTGGAAATATATCCTCCGTTTTAATGTCTATTTTGCCTTTTTGTAAAGTCATAGTATCTAAATGTTAATATTTGATTAGGAAAATATCAAAGCATGTGCCAATGACCCATAGGTGACAAAATGTCTATTGACGATTATTAGGGGCTTTATACCTTCTCCAAAATCCATAGGAAGTTAATGAGGTATACTTAATTATGTTGTTAATTGCTTTGATTTTCATTAGTCTGTGAAGAAAATCATAGCTGCCAAAAATTACCAAAATGCTTAAGAAAATAAACAAACCATTATATACAATTTCAAATTTAAAACCTTTATAGTTAGTTAAATTAGTAATCATTTTTGTTATTAGTATTGGTAATATTGCAAAGCTAAACCACCATATAATTGATGTAAAACCATGTGGTGTTTCAATTGCTCGGGTCGGACAATTATTCATGCATTTCATGCAGCTTTCACAACTATGATTCCAGTATGGTTTACCAGATACAAGCTCAATTGCTTTTACAGGACATTTTTCGATACATAACCCGCAGTTATTACAATTGCTTGTAGCTATAAATGTTTTGGATAAAATAAATCGGGCATAAAAATAATACCCAGCAGAGATTGGCAAAAAAGCAAGGTCTATTGGTAACCACCAAGCACCTGGTGTTGATTTTCTGCCTCCTAGTATTTTTAAGGCGAATTTATTTGTGATTTTTTTACATCTTACGAAGATAGAATTTACAACTTTCTCCTTTAAGCCAGGGTGTAGCGAAATCCAATTTGATGGTAGGTCAATGGATCTATATCCTATAAGTTTATAACCTTTAATCCACAGCATTAATGTTGGGAGTAGTAATGCTAAACCATTAATCCCAGGTGTAAATATCTTATTCATCTTCATTCCGGCCCTTGTGTTTACAACAAAAAACTTGTTACTATACTTTGATTTACAATAGTGCCACAAGTATTTTAGAACGATTGGTGGAGCATTAAAGCCGTGTGTAGGATAACAATAGCCTATTATTGAATTTTTGGTTATAGTTTCTATATTAACTTTCTCATTGTTTCCGATATTTATAATAAGAGTAGTTAATCCTTTTTCCCTTGCAACTTGTTCGATCCATTCTGTAACAAATTTAGCATTCCCAGTCCCACTAAAATAGTGTAAAATAATTTTATCAAAGTTTTGGGTTGATTGCTGCATTGGGCCTATTTTAATATTGTAAAGATACTAAATTCAGATCTGTACTGTTCCATTTATCACATACATTTAATAGAGTGATTTTTCAAGGGAGCTATAATTATTAATCATTTTACAAATTCGTCAATTCTATTATCTTAGCATATTTTTATGATCGGCACTGTAGTAAATATTTTCGCAATTATTGTTGGGAGTTCTTTGGGATTATTTCTTAATAAACGCCTTCCAGATCGGTTTGTGAAAATCTTCTTTCAGGTAATAGGCTTATTCACATTGTTTTTGGGTATTTCAATGTCACTTGAAACAAATCATATTCTTCACATGGTAATGGCTCTAATTACTGGTTCTATTATTGGTGAAGGATTAAAGATACAGCAAGGCATAGAAAAAATGGGAGAATTCCTAAAACATAAATTTAAAATTGGTAATGATAAATTTACAGAAGGTCTTGTAACTGCGTTTTTACTTTATTGTATTGGTTCACTAACAATATTAGGTGCAATTGAAGCAGGTTTATCTGGAGACCAAGAGCTAATATATATAAAATCATTGATGGATGGAGTTTCATCAATTGCCTTGGCATCTGGTTTAGGAATTGGGGTGATGTTCTCTGTTGTTCCCCTGTTATTTTTTCAAGGTGGTATAACTATACTAGCCTCTTTGTTTGGTGATTTTATCCCACAAGTTATGATTACTGAATTATCTGCTGTTGGTGGTATCTTACTAATTGGAATGGGAATCAGTATACTAGATATCAAAAAAATCAAGGTAATGAATATGTTACCCTCTTTGGTTACAATAATAATACTGCTTTGGCTTTTTCCTAAAATTGGCATATAGCAGATTAATTAATTGTGTTGTATAATTTAGTCTCAAATAATTATACAATATCTTATTTTTTAGATTAAATTTGTTACCAGAAATGATTGTTTGAACCATGGTTACAAAAGAGCAGACATCAGACAACCCGAAAGTTGATGAAAAGGAGGAGACCGTTAGAAGTTTAACTCTCTTTAATGATGATTTTAATACATTTGATTTTATAATAGAATCACTTATTGAAGTATGTCAACATAATTTTGAACAAGCTGAAAATTGTGCACTTATTGCCCATTATAACGGTAAATGCCAGGTCAAGAAGGGAACAATTGATACTCTTCGTCCCATTTATGTGGAATTAACGAATAGGCAAATAACTGTGGAAATAGCTTAATATAAAAAGATTATCACTTATGTGGACAGTAATAGCGATACTTATAGTTATTGGGATTCTTATGATGATTCTGGAGATTATTGTAATCCCAGGTGCTGGTTTTGCCGGAATAATAGGTTTTATATTAATGGCAGCCGGTATCTGGTTGGCATATTCCAAGCAAGGACTAATGGCAGGTAATATAACTTTAGTAGTTACACTTGCAATTAATATAATAGGTTTGATATTAACTTTACGATCAAAAACTTGGAAGAGAGCTAAATTAAAAACTGTTAATTCAGGTAAAGTAAACGAAATAGATTTGAAGAATATTAAGGTTGGTGAAATAGGAACAACAATTTCACGTTGTGCACCAATGGGAAAAGCAAATTTTAATAATAAGTATATTGAGGTTAGTACCTTATCAGATTTTATTGATGAGGATCAAAAAGTTGAAATTATAAGAATATCAGGAAATAAAATTT
>JAERTF010000191.1 GCA_016845105.1 Bacteroidota bacterium
GAGAAAATATTTACAACTATATCTTAATGAGTTTGTTTATAAGTTAAATCGAAGATATTTTGGAGAACGTATCTTTGATAGACTTGTTGTTGCTAGCATTACAGGAATATGACTAATTACGGATATACAGAAATAAAAATGAATAATCTGAATTTATGCACTGTGGTCTAAAATTGGGCACAAAATTCTAAATAACTGAAATCATTGAATTAATAAATTTTTAAAAGATGAGAATAATAGTAAACCAACTAATGATCTTAACCATTATTATAGGTAGTCTTTCAGGTTGTGATCAGCACAAAATGGAATCGGTTGATATGGCAAACAACGATTACCTATTAATGTCAACACTTTATCACCAAAAGGCTGCTGAAAACAAAGCTCTTTCATATCAGGCATTTAATATTGCCAAGTTAAGACTTGACAATGAATTAAGAATGGGAAGGCTAACAAAAACATTAGCCATTGTGGTTGATATTGATGAAACAGTACTCGATAATAGCCCTTTTGAAGCCAAAAGCATACTGGAAAATACTGATTATCCAACCTACTGGAATGAATGGTGTGAACAAGCTAGTGCTATTCCATTGGCAGGCTCAGTCGAATTTTTAACATATGCTCAATCCAAAGGTGCTGTTGTATATTATATAACCAACCGCAAGATTGCCCTATTGGATGTGACCTTGAAGAATTTAAATGAAAAGGGGTTTCCATTCGCTGATAAGGATCATTTACTAATGAGAACTGATGCATCGAATAAGGAGCCAAGAAGAATAATTGTTGAGGCAAATCATCATATAGTTTTATTAATGGGAGATAATCTTGGTGATTTTATGCATGAATTTGATGACAAAACCATCGAAAAAAGGTTTGCATTAACTGATAGTTTAAAAAATGAATTTGGTAAAAGATTTATTGTGCTTCCAAATACAATGTATGGAAGTTGGGTTAATGAGCTAATTAATAATAATTTTGATCTTTCCAAAGAAGATAAAATTGAAATGCTCAAGAAAAATCTAATTAGTTTTTAATAGAGTATGGTGATAATACCACTAAACATCAAGATGCGCTATTAAATCAGTGAGACTTTAATTTTGAGAAACAAAATTATTTAGTCGAACTGATCCTGAGTGTAGTCGAGTGATCTCACGGGTTATACCTGCCAGCAGCAGGCTGGTTCCCCTCATCTTGATGCGTATTGAAAAAATAAAGATTCCATTGATATATCTCGTCAGCTTGCGAGGAGTTTCATTCTTCAACTTTTTAGTTTGATCTTCTTTGAAAAATATTTCCGTATCTATGGATATGCAAATATTTCTTCAATTTGCTAGAACAAAAAATCTATTGATCTAAAAAGCGCATTCTGAAATATAATTAGTATAAAAAAAGCGGAATCTCATATTTGAAATTCCGCTTTTTTTATGTTGTTTATATTAATTTATTTCCATGAAGAATGGAATCCTTGCCTGAACACCTTTCATATTCTTCAATGTTTGGATGTTTTGATAATAGCGATAATATTCTCCAAGTTCATTTTTTACAATTGTTTGACTGGCTTGACCAGTTAATTCCTCCATCAATTGTTCAATAAACTCTTTTCGCTGTGGATAGGTTACGATACGATAGTTTGTGCCTAATTCGGCTTTTTCAGCTGCGTAATCAACAGCATCTTCGATTCCTCCAAAACTATCAACAAGTCCTAATTTTAAAGCATCAACTCCTGACCAAACACGACCTTTAGCAATGCTGTCAACATAACTAATGTCGAGATTACGGCTGGTTGCTACTAACTCGGTAAAGTCGTTGTATATTTTAGTTATAACTTCATCTAATTTAGCATGTTGGTAGGGGCTAAGTGGTTTCATAACATCAATGAAATCGGAGTTGTCGTTTGTCATAATATTATCAACATTAATTCCAAGCTTGTTTTTCATTAATCCTTCAAAGTTGGGAATTACCCCGAATACACCAATTGAACCTGTTATTGTTGTTGGTTGAGCAAAAATATAATCGGCACTTGTAGAAATCCAATATCCTCCTGATGCGGCCAGGTTACCCATTGATACTATTACTGGCATATCTTTGCTGGCCAACTCAACTTCTCTTCGGATAACTTCCGACGCTAAAGCATCACCACCACCTGAATTTACACGAAATACAATGGCTTTTACCTTTTTGTTTTTCCTGGCTTTACTTATGGCAGCTGCAGTAGTAGCTGAGCCAATATTAGTACCATCGCTTTTTCCTTGAACGATACTTCCTTCGGCAAAAACAATGGCAACTTTATCTCTTTTAAGTCCTTCATTATCTTTCACTTTTGCATTCGTATATTTTGCAAATGAAACGGATTTAAGTTTATCATCCTCTTCAATTCCCGTTTTCTTTTTCAAAATGGAAATCACTTCATCACGGTATATGGCACCATCAATAAACTTATACTCCAAAGCTTTTTCAGCAGTTGATAATTCTAATTTATTTGCAATTTCTGTTAGCTCATCAATGCTTATTCCTCTTGAATCTGAAATTGCGGTTATAAACTTACCCCATATGGAGTTAAGGAGTTCTTCCAACTGTTCACGGTTTGCCTTGCTAACATGTTCGAGCATTAGTGGTTCAACAGCACTTTTGTATTTGTTATTTGGTCCTCTTACAATTTGCATATCTATATCCATCTTATCGAGCATACCTTTGAAAAACATTAGTTGTGCCTGAAGCCCTTTAAAAAGAATTGATCCTTCTGCATTTAGATATATTTCATCAGCCAAACTTGCTAAATAGTATGCTTTTTGATCGTAACCGTTGGCATAGCTTACGATAAATTTCCCTGACTCTTTAAAATCAATTAGCTTATTCCTTATTTCTTCTGAAGTTGCCATTCCTGCAGGTATTGATTCCATATCTAAGAAAATACCATCAATACGAGAATCTCTGGCTGCCTTATCAATATTTTTTAGTATTTGATAAAGTCCTATGGGTTTATTCGATTTCATAGTTGCAAAATCAAAACCTTCAAAAGGATTGTCCGAACTTCTATCTCTTATTTCTGTATTCCATTTTATATGAAGAACCGAATGATCTTTAACTTTCACTTCCTCATCACCAGACATAGCCACAAGGGAGGCAATTATTCCGGCAAACATCAAAAAAATTACAATAAAAGTCAGTATCGTACCTGCAAATGAGGCAAACATAAATTTAAAAAACTGTTTCATAGTTAAATATTTATTATTGGATTGTATAGAAAGTACAATATTAACAAATTACTGTGAATAATTAAACTCAAAGTATCCCAAATAATTAATCACGTATTTGGATATTTATATCATGCTAAATTTATCGACGAAATTTACTATATGGCTGATTATTAGAAAGAAATTATTATTGCTGCTTGCGTTGATATTATTTAGTATGGGATCATACACCTACTCGGAAATTACTACTAACCCAATTAGCCCCAACAAACTTAATGGTTCAAGTATAGTTATTCTTAAACCCGTTAGTATCGACTTCCCAATTTATTATATTACTCCTAAAGACTTTTCAAACGTTTCTGCCATTGCGAATAAGCATATACCTTTACCCTCCGAGAAAATAATGGATGATGGTATTATTGAATCGTTGTCGTTGGCAATATTTTTAATTGACAATAATCCCAATGTTGAGTTTAATTATGCGAAAAACTTAGCTGACCTTTATGTTTCCGAAGCAATTCAAGAAGGAGTTAATCCTGACCTTGCATTTATACAAATGTGTCATGAAACTGGGTTCTTAAGGTTTAATGGAACCGTTGATAGATCTCAAAATAACTATTGTGGTCTTGGAGCAACTGGGAATGGAGTAAAGGGCAATACATTTTCTGACCAAAAAGAAGGGGTCCGTGCTCATATTCAGCATCTCAAAGCTTATGGATCTACCCAAAAACTATCAAATAAGCTTGTGGATACAAGGTTTAAATATGTAAAAAGGGGTAGCATAGATAGTTTATCGGGATTAACAGGAAAGTGGGCAACAGATGTAAAGTATGATAAGAAAATTCGTAGTTTATTACACCGTTTGCATACTTCTCATATAGTTGGTTCTGTTGTCAGTATCTAGTTAATTTTGCTTCCCAATATTTTTAATGCAAGACGTAATAATGGTGTTTAGATTTGCTAATTTTGCATACACTAAATTACGTGATGGCTGTTTTAAACCGAGTATTTTTATTATTAGGAAGTAACATAGAACCAAGAATTAAATATCTTGAAGATGCCAAAAAGTTAATTGGTGAGAATATTGGTGCCATTAAGATGTCTTCGAGATATTATGAATCAAAAGCTTTGGGGTTTACATCCGAAACAAACTTCGTAAATCAAGTATTGGAACTCGAGATAGATTTATCTGCAACAGAAACTCTCCTTAGGAGTCTTGAGGTTGAGACAAAGCTTGGACGAATAAGAGTTGGTAAAGGTTATTCATCACGTACAATTGATATTGATATTCTTTATTATAATTATCTACAATTGGATATTGATAAACTAATTATTCCACACCCAAGACTTCACAAACGTAGATTTACTTTGATGCCATTGGTAGAAATTGCACCTGATTTTATACATCCAGTTTTTAATAAAACCAATTCGGAATTATTGCATCTTTGCGAAGATAACTCAGTTGTTAAAGTTTGTTTTTAATATTATGTTGAATTACAATTTTATATCCATTGAAGGAAATATCGGAGCTGGTAAAACATCGCTTGCTACTTTAATATCAAATGAGTTTAATGCTAAGTTGATTCTTGAACAGTTTGAGGATAATAGTTTCTTGCCCAAGTTTTATAAGGATCAGGATAAATATGCTTTCCCATTGGAAATGTCGTTTCTTGCTTCACGTTTTCAACAGTTGAAAGATCAACTTGGAAACCAAGATTTGTTTAAATCATTTACAATAAGTGACTATTACATTGTTAAGTCACTAATTTTCGCGCAAAAAACTTTGGCTGAAGATGAATTTAAACTTTACACAAGGTTTTTTAATATAATATTGAACCAACTTCCAAAGCCTGACCTCTTTGTTTATTTATATGTAAAAACTCCTAAGTTACAAGAGAATATTAAAATTAGGGGAAGATCATATGAACAGGATATAAAAGATGAATATCTAGATAAAATCCAGGAGGGTTATTTTGAATTTATTAAACAGCAAAACAATCTTCCAATACTTATAATTGACACAAATGAAATTGACTTTGTTCACAATGAGGATGATTACAAAAATATTGTATCAATTATAAGCAAAGATTATCAACCCGGAGTATACAGAATAATACCTTAGGGCAAAAAAAAGATCCCGACTTTCATCGGGATCTTCTACATGAAAAATCTAACTTCTACTTCATATTAACGAGTGCTGTGAAATCAACATCGTTATAATATTCTAGGAATTCTCTATCTGTTAAAGCTGCTTTAGCAATTTCAGAATCAGCTTTTATTGATTGGCCTAAGTAATCAAGCATTGCTGTTTTGTTATCTTGGCGAGCAGCTGTAATGGCTAGCAAGTAAAGTGTTTCAGCATCTTCCTCAGAAACACAGTTAAATGTTTTTTCTGCTCCAGCATTATTACCATTAAGTAATTGTGCTAAACCTAAATTAAAATCACATTTGTAGTTGGCAAGTAATGATTCTGCTCTAGCGTAATCACCCAATGCAATATTTGCAACACCTAAGTTATAATTAGCATCAGCACCTAGCTCACGAGCTTTGTTAAATGCGTGTTCGGCTTTATTATAATCGTTAGTTAACATATAATATACACCAAGGTTATTTTGTATCTCAGATGAGTTTTCGTTCAGTTCAACACCTTTGTCCAAAAGTTCTTTGGCAATTTCAAGGTTACCTTCGTCTAGTTCTACTGCTGCTGCATTGCTAACTGATCTCCAGCATTTAGGATAAAATTCAATAATCGAAGCGTAAACTAATTTTTTGGTACCATTGTCTTCAGTAAGAGTAGCAGCATAAAATAGTTCTTCCATTTCAAGTGATGAAGGATTTGAAGTCGATAGATTTGCCAATTCCGCATCAGTTTTCTTAGGAACGAAAGTATTAACTTTAATATCAGCACGTCTTAGTGGAGGAAGGATATCTCTTTCAATCTCAGGATATATAAGGATCATATTCCTAATTTCTTCTTCTTTCTTTGACTGATCTGCTGAATTAATTACATTTAAGATTGCACTTTTATCTTTAATTCCAGAACCTTTAACAGCTTTCATGAAACCATTCCAGTCGGGACCGTTTGAAGTAATAACAAAATCAATGGCTTCTTCAGAAATAAGTTCATTTTTCTTAGCAGCTTTTTTGACTTTTTTCTCCATATATTTAAGAGCTGTATTTGCTCTACGCTCTGATAATCCTTCGTTAAATGTTTCTTCACCTTCAGGAGAAGCCCAACCATCAATGGTTATGTCATCTAGTAACCATCCTTTTTCCATATCAGACATATTCTTCTTAAGTGCATCATAGTTTTCTTCATCTTTGTTTAGAGGAAGTTTCCAGTTTAGTGCCGAGCGGTTAACTCTAAAATATAGGTCTGATTGAACTGTACTTATAGTTACTTTCTCATATGCATGAGGAGCCCAAGCTAGTACTTCAGTATTACGTAAATACTTTGATGTATGTATAACACCATCATCAAGTTTTCTTTCAGGGGCAGTATATTGTTTATTTCCATTTGTTTGAGCTGCTTCGCAGTTATCATATACTTCGCCATCATATGTGTAAATAACAGGTGCAACAACTAATTCACTCACATCCATTGCTGGGTCGTAAGGTATTTTGCTGGTGTAACTAAATGAACCTCCATTTGAATAGCTAACAAGTGTTCCTTCACCTGCTACATCTTCACCCTTGAAGTTCATTGTTTCAAATGCTGTTTCACCACCATCATACTTAAGAACAGGAGTAAAACACATAATTGCTTTTTTGTCGAAATATTTTGGTGGGAAAGTTCCTTTTATTGTTACTTCAATTGAATCACCTTTTTCTTCAAGTGGACTAGGAATAGCTTCTAACTGAACTTTTTCAAAATCAGCAGCCATCTTCTTATTCTTGTTTCCACCAAATTTAAAACGAGCACCAATGTTAAAATGTGAATAAACATCATTTTTAACTTCCATGGCACCATGAATTACACCATCGGCATAATCTGTGTCCATCCATGTGTATGAATAATCACCGTAAATATCCCATTTATCATTTACATTGAAGTTAACATTAAATCCAACAGGCACTGTGTAATCAACGTTACGATCACTGATTCCTTTTCCAGTTCCACCAAATTTTGTTCCTTTTTGACCAGCACTACCAATTTCAGCATCGGTGTTTAGATCATAAGTTTTAGATTTCCATTGTGCTTGACCAAAACCTGCATGAATACCAAAGTCAACTAATCTATCGTTGTATCCGCTAATTAAATTTGACAGGTTAATACCAACATTAATGTTACCACCAAAATAGTCTGCAGTAAAGCGCATATCTCTTCCCCATTGTGCATTGGGGACAGTCATGGTTGGTACATTTTTCTTTTCTCCTTCGAAGAAGCCTCTTTCAAAGTCAATATAAGCACTAAATACAGATGTTAATTGACGACCGAAACCCAGTGCTCCATTAATATTTGTATGACCGAAATCAGGTGCAAAATTATACCTGCTTAAATCAGCATGTGACCACGATGGTCCAATTTCACCTTCAATAAACCAATAAGGAGAAAATGAAGATGTTTTTTTGTCGGCTTTTTTATCACCCTCTTCTTGTCCAACAAAGGAAAGAGGTAAAGCCATAACTAGACTTAAGATTAAGGCCTTGGAAAAAATAGAATAAGCTTTTTTCATGTTAGTAATTTTTATTGTAGAAATTATTTTTTCAAATTTATAGATTAACAATTAACTAATTACCCGTAATCAAACTAAGATAATAACAATAGTGCTGTTAATAAGGCAAAAATATAAAATTATGTTAACAATTGCACAATCATCACCAATTTTTACGATAATGAGAATTAATAGTTGCGAAAACTTTCAACTATTTCAATTTTAGTACAATATCCCATAGAACAATACCTGCACTCACGCTAATATTTAATGAATGTTTGGTGCCCCATTGAGGTATTTCGATAGAATCATCAGATAATTTAACTATTTCATCATCAACTCCCTTAACTTCATTTCCAAAAATAAGAGCATATTTAGCATTTTTATCCGGTGTAAAGTTGTTTAAAGGTATGCTGTTACTAACTTGTTCTATTGATAAAATTATATAATTGTTATTCCTAAGAAAATTCACTGCATCAGATGTCTTTTTGTAGTATTGCCAATCAACCGATTCGGTTGCGCTTAATGCGGTTTTATGTATTTCACGATGTGGTGGTTGTGCTGTGATTCCGCATAAAAAAATTGCTTCGATGCTAAAAGCATCTGCCGTTCTAAACACTGATCCAATATTACTCAAGCTTCTGATATTGTCGAGTATTACAATTACTGGGACTTTGGATGCTTTTTTGTATTCAGAAATTGATAATCTGTTTAGCTCATCGTTGAGTAATTTTCGGCTCATTTCAAATTAGTATATTTTTACGAGGCAAATATAACAAGAGACATATAGCTATTTGCAATTAATTTTGAATATGTTGCTAACCTTACTTTTTGATACTATAATTTTAACATACCAACTATATTTGAGCAGTCTGTGTATATTTGCGTTCTATTCATTTTTCGAAAATCAATATTGTGGGAAAACAATCCAAATATGCTGAAACACCATTAATGAAGCAGTACAATAGTATTAAGGCGAAATATCCTGATGCTTTGCTTCTTTTTCGTGTTGGTGATTTTTATGAAACGTTTGGTGAAGATGCAATTAGAGCCTCCGGTATACTGGGTATTGTTCTAACAAAAAGAAGGAATGGAGCAGCTTCTTTTGTTGAACTGGCAGGTTTTCCACATCACTCACTTGATACTTATTTGCCCAAATTGGTAAGAGCAGGTTTTCGGGTTGCAATTTGTGATCAACTTGAAGATCCAAAACTAACAAAAAAGATTGTTAAACGAGGAGTTACAGAGCTAGTTACACCTGGCGTTACATTAAATGATAATGTACTTGAGCAAAAAGAAAATAATTTTCTAGCATCGGTACATTTAACAAATGGAATTTCTGGTATCTCATTACTCGACATTAGCACAGGTGAGTTTTATCTTGCTGAAGGAAATGTTGAATATATCGATAAATTATTGCAGAGCTTTTCGCCAAATGAAGTTGTGATTCAGCGTCAAAACAGAGGTAAATTTATTGAGTTATTTGGGGATAATTTCTATTTATCATTTTTTGACGATTGGGTTTTTTCAATCGATTTTGCGAAAGAATTACTACTTAAACATTTTAAAACAACTTCATTAAAAGGATTTGGGGTTGAAAGCATAGTTTTTGGTATTATTGCTGCGGGAGCGGCTTTGCATTATTTGTTTGAAACTCATCATTATAAACTCGATCACATTAATCGCATACAACGGATTGATGAAGGCAATTTTGTTTGGCTTGATAGATTTACAATTCGTAATCTGGAGTTAATTAATCCACTTAGCCCGGGAGCAACCACATTACTTGATGTAATAGATAAAACCGATTCACCCATGGGTGCTCGTTTAATGAGACGATGGATTTCGCTGCCATTAAAGGATATTAGTACAATAAATGAACGACTAAATATAGTTGAATATTTAATAAAGGAAGATAGTATTGCCGAATCTTTTCATACGCAAATTAAAAAAGTAGGCGACCTTGAACGTTTAATTTCTAAAGTTGTTACAGGACGTGTTAATCCACGTGAATTAAAACAACTTCAGCGGGCTCTTGTTGCCATTAGATCTTTGAAAAATAGCTGTAATGAGTCTGAACAAAAAGATCTTAAGCAGATTGCTGAAAAAGTAAATCCATGTAGTTCTCTTGTTAATAAATTAAATATTGAATTGGTTGATGAACCTCCAACTGCAATTAGCAAAGGTGGTGTAATTGCAATGGGTGTATCGGATGAACTCGACGAATTGCGAAAAATATCAACATCGGGTAAGGATTTTCTTAAGGAAATTGTTAATAGAGAGATCGAGAATACTGGGATATCGTCATTAAAAATAGGTTTTAATAATGTATTTGGGTATTATTTGGAAGTAACACATACTCATAAAGATAAGGTTCCGGATGCGTGGAATAGAAAACAAACCCTAACTGGTTCTGAGAGATATATTACCGAAGAACTGAAAGAATATGAAGAAAAAATTCTTGGTGCTCAGGATAGTATAATTGCACTTGAGCAAAATCTTTTTAACGAAATAGTCCATTATGCTGCTGATTTTGTAGCACCAATTCAATTAAACTCAAAACTCATTGCTCAGCTTGATTGTTTATCATCATTTGCAAGGATATCCGTCGGTAATAATTATAATCGACCACAAATCACAGAAGATTATGTAATTGATATAAAAAATGGACGACATCCTGTAATAGAATGTAATTTGCCTCCTGGTGAAGAATATGTTACAAACCATGTTTATCTGGATAACGAAAAACAGCAGATAATAATGTTAACCGGGCCTAATATGTCGGGTAAATCGGCTTTGTTGCGGCAAACAGCATTAATTGTTTTGCTTGGCCAGATGGGTTGTATGATACCTGCAACATCAGCTAAAATTGGTATTGTCGATAAAATATTTACCAGAGTTGGTGCTTCGGATAATATTAGCTCAGGAGAATCTACATTTATGGTAGAAATGAATGAAACAGCCAGCATACTAAATAATGTATCAAACAGAAGCTTAATATTATTGGATGAAATAGGTCGAGGAACCAGTACCTATGATGGTATTTCAATTGCATGGTCGATCACAGAGTTTTTACATAACCATCCTGCATACAGAGCTAAAGTCCTATTTGCGACACATTATCATGAACTAAATGATATGTCGTTAACAATGAAGCGCATAAAGAATTACCATATCAGTATTAAAGAACATGGTAATAAGGTTATTTTTTTACGTAAGTTAACAAAGGGAGGTAGTGCACATAGTTTTGGTATTCATGTGGCTGAAATGGCTGGAATGCCTAAGAAGGTTGTAAATAGAGCAAAGCAGATGCTTAAGATTCTTGAAAAAAACCATTCAGGAGATGAGTTAAACAAAGCTGTTAAATCACTTACTAACAATGAAGATTTGCAATTGAGTTTTATTCAACTCGACGATCCTCTTCTTCATCGAATAAAGGAGGATATTCTAAATACTGATATAGATATTCTAACTCCTGTTGAAGCATTAATGAAACTCAATGAAATAAAAAAAACTTTGGGATCATGATTTAATATCAATTAACCCCAGTTATTGTATTATTTTCTTTGGATCATTGTTGTGAGTTTATTGATAGACACTAGAAAATATTTTTTTTTGAAAATATATTAGGAAATTAAAAAAAATACTACATTTGCACCTCCAAAAATTAATGATCATTTCATTATTTGGAAAACGCGGGAATAGCTCAGTTGGTAGAGCACGACCTTGCCAAGGTCGGGGTCGCGGGTCCGAGTCCCGTTTCCCGCTCAAAATCCCGATTCGTATTATCGGATCGGGATTTTTTCTTGAAACAATTGCTCGAGTGGTGGAATTGGTAGACACGTTGGACTTAAAATCCAATGGGCATCGCGCCCGTGCGGGTTCAAGTCCCGCCTCGAGTACAGGAAAGCCGGCTTTAACTAGTCGGCTTTTTTTGTATATTTGTATGTGGTTCAGGTTTATATTCTTAAATATAAAACATTGTTAAATTATTAACGGTATTATAAGGTTCGTTTACTAAATATTTTCCTATGTTTGTCACCCCAAATTTTAAAGGTATGAACGAACATATATCAATGAACCCCAATCCTGTAGTTCAATATTTGAACAAACCGTCTGATAAACTTACTAAGGCTGATCTTATTAAGTTTGTTGAAGACAATGATATTGAAATGATAAATTTCAGATACGTTGGTTGGGATGGTAGACTTAAAACCTTAAACTTTATCATTGGCGGACGCGAACATCTTGATAATATACTCACTGCTGGTGAGCGTGTTGATGGTTCAAGCTTATTGCCATTTGTTGAGGCTGGATCAAGTGATTTATATGTTATTCCCAGATATAAAACAGCTTTTGTAAATCCTTTTTCTGAGATTCCAACACTCGACATTCTTTGCTCATATTATGATAGAAATGGTGATCCTCTTCCTGGCGCACCTGAAAATATTCTTAAAAATGCACATCAATCATTTATGGATACCACTGGCTTTGAATTTGAAGCCATGGGGGAATTGGAATATTATATTATAAGTGAGGATGATGGCTTGTTTAAGGCCGATGATCAAAAAGGTTATCATGAATCATCTCCATATTCTAAATGGGGAAGTTTTAGAACCGAAGCAATGAAGCTTATTGCCGAAGCAGGAGGTATGATTAAATACGGACATTCGGAAGTTGGGAACTTCACAAAGGATGGTCTGGTGTATGAACAAAATGAAATAGAGTTTTTGCCTACAAATGTTGAAGATGCTGCAGATCAGCTTGTAAAAGCTAAATGGATTATTCGCACTTTGGCATCTCAATATGGGGTAACTATAACTTTTGCACCCAAGATTACCGTAGGAAAAGCAGGTAGCGGATTACATATTCATACTCGAGTTATGGAAAAGGGTAAAAATATGATGATCGCCAACGGAAAACTTAGTGATGTTGCAAAAACAGCTATTGCCGGATATATAGAACTTGCTCCATCATTAACTGCATTTGGTAATCTTAATCCAACATCATATTTCCGACTTGTTCCTCATCAGGAAGCTCCAACAAATATATGCTGGGGTGATCGTAACAGATCTGTATTAGTAAGAGTTCCTTTGGGATGGACAACTCCGGTAAATATGATTAATAAAGTTAATCCACAGGAAAGTGGAGATTTGATCGACTTTTCGAATAAGCAAACAGTAGAAGTTCGTAGTCCTGATGGATCTGCCGATTTATATTTATTACTTGCAGGTATAACCGTAGCTGCTCGGCATGGGTTTGAAATGGAAAACCCACTAGAAATAGCCAAAAAAACATATGTTGATATAAATATTTTCGACGAAGAGAATAAAAAGAAACAGGAATCGCTTGCACAATTGCCAACTTCGTGTGTTGAGTCAGCAAAAAGGCTTGACGAACAAAGATATATATATACTAAATATAATGTATTTCCAGATAGTGTTATAAATCTACTAATTAAGCTGTTGGAAAGTAGAAACGACAAAGGGCTTATTTCCAGAATCCAAAATGACGACGATAAAGTAATGGAGTTGGTAACTAAGTATTTCAACTGTGGTTAAAATAATTGAAACACCTCGCGATGGGTTTCAAGGATTACCTTATTTAATAGAAACTGAAAAGAAGATTGAATATATTAATCTTCTACTCAAGTGTGGTTTTCACACTGTTGAGGTTGGGAGCTTTGTTTCACCAAAAATAATTCCTCAAATGGCAGATACTGCCAAGGTAATTGATGGCTTGGATTTAAGCAATACTAATTCCGAAATTGCAGTTTTAGTAGCCACACAACGTGGAGCTAAGGAGGCAGTAACATTTGATAAGGTTGATCAGATTTTTTTCCCTTTTTCAATATCTGCGGAATTCTTAAAAAGGAATATTAACAGAACACTTGAAGAAGCTGTTGAAAACACTTATAATATTCAAAATCAGTGTGTGCAGTATAATAAACAATTGATTGTGTTTTTTTCAATGGGCTTTGGAAATCCGTATAAAAATGATACAAACTGGAGCATTGATACATTAGCGGAATACATAGAAATATTTATGACCCGTGGAATAACCGTATTCCCATTTTCAGACATATTTGGTGAAGCATCACCTGAAGTAATTAGCAGTGTTTTTGGTGCTCTTATCCCTGAATTTCCAAGTGCAGAGTTCGGGTTTCATTTGCATTCGCTGGAAGAGCAAAGTCTGGGAAAGATTGAGGCTGCCTTTAAGTCAGGTGTAAGGCGGTTTGATACCGTACTCAATGGGTTGGGAGGTTGCCCACAAACAGGAAAAGAACTTGTAGGTAATTTGCCCCTTGGCGAGTTAATCAATTACCTTGACGGTAACAAAGTTGATACAGGCCTAAATAGTAGTAATGTTGAGATAGCGGGACGATTTCTAAAAAATGAGATACAGGATAAACCGGGTCCTTTGTTTTTCTGATTATTCAATAGAATAAAATTTCATATTTTATTCGCGAGTATTAATTTGTAATGAATTAATAAGCACTGCTTCATTTGGGATATTGTATCTTTAGGCACTAATTGGGATCAAGCTGAGTTTCTGGGGAAATTTCAAATTATTCATTAAATTTTAGCAAATAAATTAATTCCTTGGTGTGCCTTAGTGATATCCTTAGTGTGTCTTTGTGGTAAAAAAAGATTAAACACAAAGGTTTTTACAAAGGTAACTCAAAGTAAATATTCTACTATATGCATATTTGAGATTTCCATTAACTTTGTATTAAATGAAGATATTTATCAAATCCCCCAACATTTAAGCTTGATCCACTAACTGCTACAATGCAAAACTTACTATGAATGAATAATGCTATAAACAAAATACTAAATCAAAAATACCTATTCAATTCAGAACGAATTTCAGTTGTAAATTGGTGTTACATTGAATCGGATGACAAATATAATGACTTGAACAAATGTGTCTTGGAAATATTGACACCAAAAGTCACAAAAGATCTTCCTGATGGATGGCAAAATATAGTTACTCAAAAAAAAGCAGCTAGCTGGATTTTAGAACGAAAGTATGATAGTAATTTCTATGCTATAACACTAACTAAAACAAAAAGGATAATTGGTTTTTTATTTTTGTATATAGAAAATGAAACGGTCAAAAAAGTTAAATTTAGACTTGGATATCTTCTTTCTGATACAATATGGGGTAAAGGTATAGGAAGCGAATTAATCAAAGCCCTCGTAAATTGGAGTAAAAATACCGGAATGATTAGTTCCATATCCGGAGGTGTGGAAAAAGAAAATACAGCATCAATTAAGGTTCTTATAAAAAACGGGTTCTACAAATCCAGTGAGGTTTTACCTGGTAATGTTCTGTTATATCAAATTGATTTTTGAAATTACAGTATCGTGTTCTAATACAGTCATGTATAATACACGGGTGTGTTAAACTTGTGGCTAATTCTGGTTTAAAAAGTGCTGCTAATATCGTTCTTTCAATATTCAAATTTAACAATAGGATTAGTTTTACAAATCTATTTATACTTTTACATCAAATATAACCAATGACCAATGATTATGAAAAAGAATTTACTTTATCTATTAACAGCGATTATTTTAATTAGCTGCTCTACAAAAGAAGAAAAACCAGTAGTATTTGAGCAATGGCGAGGTGAAAATAGAGATGGTAAATATCAAGAAAACAATCTTCTTAAAACGTGGCCAGTAGATGGTCCTGAGTTATTATGGTACAATGATGATTTAGGTCAAGGATATGGATCTCCAATTATTTCTGATAGTACTTTATATATATTAGCATCCAGAGATAGTATTTCTGTAGTTGTTGCATTTGATTTAAAGGGCAATGTAATATGGCAAAAAGATTTTGGCTCCGAATGGAATACCAGTTATCCTGGGACAAGATCAACTCCTACATTAATTAATGACTTGCTATATGTTACATCTGGAACAGGTGATATTGCATGTTTAAAAAGTGATAATGGTGAAATTATTTGGACTAAAAACATGTTAAATGATTTTCATGGAAAAGCACCTTATTTTGGATATGCACAATCCCTGTTAATAAATGATAGCATAGTGTATGCCATGCCAGGAGGATCTGACACAAACTTTGTTGCACTAAACAGGTATAATGGAGATATTGTATGGGTGTCTAAAGCAAAGGGTGAACATCCTGCATATAATTCACCAAAATTAATTGACATTAATGGAAATCAAATTCTTGTAACTTATTCTCGAGATAACTTTTTAGGCTTTGATGCAAAAACAGGAAATCTTCTTTGGAGTGAGTCGTTTAAAGCTAAATACCCAAATCATGCCAATACGGTACTCTATGAGGATAGTACAATATATACGGCTGCCCCCATAGGTCATGGTGTCTTAAAATATGGTTTATCAAATGATGGCTCTACCATTACTAAAATATGGCACGATACATTGGTTAGAAATTACTTTGGAGGAATGATAAAGTTAGATGACAAGTTTTTCATAGGTGCCGGTGGAAGAAGTAAAGACTTACTGTTACTTGATGCTAATACCGGACAAATTAAAGACTCTCTTGAAACAGGAAATGGATCTATAATCTATGCCGATGGTATGCTTTATACTTATGCGCATAAAAATGGAAAGGTTTGTTTGGTTGATCCTGATGCCTTTGCAATTAACGGATCATTTAAAGTTAAAAAAGGTAAGAAGGAGCACTTTTCGCATCCTGTTATAAAAAATGGAGTTTTATATATCAGACATGGAAATGCATTACTTGCATATGATATAAAAGATAAAAAACAACAAAGTTAAATCAATACAAATAGTGTAAGGCATTTACACTTAACTTTGTATAAAAGCACCATTTGAAAACGTATTTGATAAAACATAATCAATACTATGGATAGTAGAGTAGACCTATACAGGCAATTACAAGAACATCTTGATAAATTACCCATAGGTTTCCCCAAAACAAATTCAGGTGTAGAAATAAAAATTTTACAACATCTTTTTGACCCATTCGAAACAAAAGTGGCACTTTGCCTTAGCCTTGGTAATTCTTCAGTGCAAACAGTGCAAAAAAGGATGAAGCGTAAATTTAATGAGCCATATAAGCTTGATAACTTGCAGAAGGTGCTGGATAATATGTATTTAAGTGGATCTATTAATCGGTCAAAGAAAGAACCATCTAAATATAGTAATGCCATGCTGGCAATTGGAATGTTTGAATTCCAGCTTGGGAACCTAAGTAAAGAATTCATGGAGTTGATGCATCAATATTTTGATGAAGGTTTTAATGATGAATTTTTTAGAAGTTCGATTCCACAACTGCGTGCAAGTCCACATATGAAAGCAATAGTTCCAGAGTATAGTATTGCCACTTATGACAATATGCGAAAGGCTGTTATGGAATGCAATGAGACAATAGCGGTTGCCAATTGTGTTTGTAAAGAAGGGGAGGCCCTCTTAGGAAAATCTTGCAATCAAACCAATGATATTGAAGTATGCATTTCATTTGGTGCATCAGCTTACTTGGATAGAGGCCAGGCTAGGGTTATTTCAAAGGAAGAATGTTTGGATATTCTGTACCAGGCTGAAAAAGAAGGTTTGGTACTGCAACCTGGTAACTCACTTCAGCCGTTTTGTATATGCTTATGTTGCGGATGTTGCTGTGGAGTGCTAACATCAGCTAAAAAATATGATAGACCTGCAGAATTAATTGCCCATAACTTTTATGCTAAAGTTGTTGTTAAGGAATGTAATGGTTGTAAAATATGTATTTCAAGATGTCAGATGGATGCTATTTATCTGAATGAAAGTAAGGCTTTGATAAATCTTGATAGGTGCATTGGTTGTGGCTTATGTGTTACAACATGCAAAAAAGAAGCCATTCATCTAATAGATAAAAAAAATAAAACAGTGCCTCCAAGAAATGCAGTGATGTTATACCTTGGAATCCTTAGTGAAAAGGTTGGTAAGCAAAAAATGATGGGCAATATGCTAAAATTGCTGTTGGGAAAGCAATTATAACTTTTTCACATAAATACTAATACCTCTCATTTTATTTTTTTACAAAAAAATATTCAAAATACCTTGACAAAGGCACTTATATAGTTGTATATTTGTATAGTTCAAAAATAATGAAGTATAAATATACGTAACTATTAAAAGTTTAAGCCATGTCTAATATTAAAAAATTGAAACCAGGTTCTCCAATTAAAGCGTTTATTCCAGCCATCATTTCTCTAGCTATATTTGCATTATCCTCAATCTTTCTAGGTATAGCTCTTGGGCTGAAGATGCTTGGAGTAATCATATTAATCTATGCTGTTATCAGCTTTGGTTACTATTATTGTCAAACCAAAAGCTATGTCTATTTAATTAGTTCATCCTATCTACTGGCTTTTGGTCTTGTGCTATTAACCGTACAAACTCAATACTCAGGTAATAAGCTACTTGATTTTCCTCCCATATCCAGAATGTTTTTGGTTTGGATGGTTATATCATGGATTTGGCTTTTTTACTTGATGGTAACAAGTCAAACACGATGGAAAGGAAATCAAATATTGGAACTTGCAGCAGTGGGTATTGAACAATCAAACAATGCATATACAGAGCGACCTTTTCCCGTAAGGGAAATTGATTTTACAAAGGATGAGATACTGGCTTTGGCAGCATATCTTCGCAAAAATCTCATTTGCATACACTATAATGATGGTGATAAGGTATATTTTGTTCCAATTAATAATAGTGCGGCAATGGATTTGCTTTTTGGATCTGGTTTTAACGTTGTTGAAGATACATGGATCGCCTTTGATCCAAGCGGTATGGTCAGTGTCCATATATCTAGAAAGACATATCTTTCCTATAAAGAAAACCTTGCTTTCGATCAGCTTTGTAATAACCTTGGTAACCTGTTTATTGAGTTTATGGATGATTATCGCAAGGGTGAGGATGTTAGAATTATGGATAAGCTTAACACCGTTAAATCTGATTTTTTCGGATAATATTAAAAATAAATCACAGCCATGACTTTTAAAGAAGCAGCAATATTAGGGTCATTTATTGCAAAGGATTATGCAGAGGATTTTTTTAAGCTATTGGTGAACTACAGAAGTATTTCATCATCTGAAGCAGCGTCAAGGCTTAATTTGCATATAAAAACTGCACAAGACTTCCTGGAGGCTATGACAGACCTTGGGATTCTCGAAAAGGAGGAGGTTTATGAAAGAAAAAGGCCATATTATCGATACACATTGATCGTAAATAGTATTCACATGGAATTGGAATTGGAAACATTGGGGAGCAATAAAGATCCTGATGATCAAAGTTTAATTCGTATTCGTGAGCATAAAAATGCAGGTGTTAATTTCTATACTGCCCGTAACAATCAATATTTCAGTAGTGTAGCAGTTTGGATAGGGAAAGGGCGTGAGCGTACAGAACGTAAAATAAATCTGACCAAACCACAGGGTAAATTTCTATTTCATTTACCCTTTCCAACTGCATATTTCGAAAGTGTTAACTCTATCATGAAAAAAGCAGATGTTGAAGATAATGATATGTCAGAAATACTAGATATTGTATATGCTCTTATTGAGTTAAGGGTTATTGAAAGGGAGTAATAATTTGCTTGCCGTTCTATGGTACTAAAACGAATAAATGATATGTGCAAGTCTCAGCCCTAATTTGTATAGATTGTGATAAAGAATTATGGACAGATCTTAAAAAATTATAAACAATCAAAGTATAAGCGATATCAGTAGTTTTTTATAAATTTTTCAAATTGTTACTTCAATTCCTCTTTTACCAATTTAATCTTTTTTAATACAATGTCTTCTTTATCGGGCTTGTCAGCACGAGTGTAGGATGAAATGGCAGCATAATAATATTCCATAGTTTGTTCTTTTATCTTCATTTTTAGCGCTTCAGTATATTGCTCCCCATGACCTTTCGTTTTTCTAAGGTATTCTTTATTAGATTGTAGTAAAAGTTTCGGGGTAATATCGCCTAATAATTCCCATACTTTACCCTCCAGAGCAGGATCATCTTGGTCAGAATCAGATAGTGCCTTATGCGCTTTTTTACAGTATGTTAATGCACTATTCTGATCATTTAATCCTTCGTTTTGTGTTTGCGCCATTGTATAATAGTTTTCGGCCAACTCTATAATATTTTTATTTTCCTCATTTGTTTTAATTGCCCTATTAAGAAATTGTATAGCAAGTGCATATTGTTCCAATTGATGCCAGCAATTATGAATATTAACATTTAATTGGGCTTCCTTATATGTATCACTCGTATCTTCGAAGTAAATTGCACAGCGCCATTCTGCTTCGGTATATGCTTCCACAGCTCTGTTATACTTCTCTAAATTGTAATAACTATCTCCAATTATACTGTAAACCTCAATTAAATCATGTAGGTTCTCTTCTGAATTATACAGTTCAACAGCATTCTCCCCATAAGCAATTGCTTCTTTTTCCTGGTCGAGATAATAGCACACTTTTGCAAGATTAAGTAGAATTGATTTTTGGGTATCATTATTATATGCCTGTTTGTTATAGTATTCAGCCTTAAGATATGCACCTTTGGCTTTTTTGTTCTTATCAATCCAGTAAAAAGAATTTCCCAAATTTTCATAGTCTTGGGCAAGGAAATCTGCCAAACCTAATCTCTCTCTAATATTAATTGTTTTGCTATAATATTCGGTAGCCTCGACAAATTTATCCTCACAAAATTTAATTCTTCCCAGTAAGTGATAAGCATAAGCCTGATTTGCATCATCAACTACTCTACTATAAAGTTGATGAGCTTCAATAGCATAGTCAGAGGCTTTGTCATATTTGTCAAGCTGCAAACATGCTTCTGCAGAATAATACGCTGTGTCAGCAGCTTTTGACTTTTCGTCGTTCTCTTTATAGTATTTCAAAATTATGGGATTGTATTCCAGCACTTTGGAATACTGTTCAAGTGCATAGTGTGAGTTAGAAATACCCTGAATAGCAACAGCTATGTCAGCTTTATTATCAAGTTCAGAATAGTAATAGGCTGCAGAGTTATAATGAACAAGTGCTTGGTCATAGTTTTCTATATCATAACACATATTTCCCAAAGATATGTTGATAAATCCCAAATCCATGATTAAACCCATGCTTTGTTCATTATCAAGCGAGTATACTTTTTCCAGAATTTCATTGAAATCTTTATTGTACACAATGGACACATCACCGGCATCATATTTTTCACAGACTTTTTTAATTGGTTTAGTTCTTGCCTTATAGGTGATGAACCTTGTGTCATTCCATGATTTGCAGCCATAACACCTTTGTTTTTATAGAGTTTTTTTTGATTTTACCTGCTAACTAGTATAACAAATTTAATAGTAAAATCCGTAACAATGTTATATCAGTCTGAAAAGAAACTTAATTAAGAAGGTTTCTAAGTAATGATGTATTCAGGTTTTTTAAAACAATTCATATCACTAGAAAATGTAAAAGAGCATTACAGAAGGACAATCCAGACGAAAAATGAGTTATTATTTCTGTAAGGGCCAGATTGTCAGGTGTGGAATAACGGAATCGAACCACATATCTTTTGACTCCGAGCGGACAAGTCATTTTTAAAACTAATCAAAAAATGTTATTTTTGAGGATTATGAATGATAAGTGCCCACTCATGATAGTACATTTCTCGCTTGTTAATTCTTTCTAAATGGTAAAGAAACTAAACTCCTTTTTAAATCAAAATTTTGGTGTCGATCTTAATATATATGAGGATTCATTCCTTATTAAAACTATTATTAAAAGGGCTTCCAGCTTAGACCTACTTCTTGTTAGCGACTATTTAGAATATATTAAAAACAATCAAAATGAAGTCGAAGAACTTATCAATTCGTTACATGTTAACTTTAGTGAATTCTTTCGTAATCAACTTACTTTTTCTATCCTTGAAACAATCGTTATTCCTAAGTTATTTGAAACGAAAAACAAGAAGGAATTACGAGTATGGTCAACAGCTTGTGCATCAGGACAAGAGGCATATAGTATAGCAATTTCAATTCAAGAATTCATTAAAGATAATGTCACTAAGCAAAAATTTAGAATCTTTGCTTCCGATGTTTCAGATAATGATATAGCTCAGGCCAGGCAGGGTATATACACTGAAAATGAAATAGATAAAGTTACATTGAGAAGAATTAAATTATACTTTACAAAACAAGGACAGAAGTTCTCAATTGTACCTCTATTAAAAGAGAACATTGATTTTTCAAAGTTCGACCTCATATCAAATTCTAATTTCTGTCCTCCTGCAAGTATTTATGGAAATTTTGATATTATTTTTTGTTGTAACATTCTGTTTTATTATACAATTGAAAGTAAAAAAATAATTATAGATAAATTAACCAAATGTTTAGATAACAACGGGTATATTATAGTTGGAGAAACTGAAAGGGAGTTGCTTAAAGGATTTGGTTTTGAAGAAATAATAGAGCATTCTTGTATATTTAAAAAAAAATAAAAGCATATTCAAGCTTGAAATGATATACAGTAATAGATAAAATTGAGGAATATGAAAATTAATGATCTTAAAATAGGAACTCAGCTCAGAATCGGTTTTGGAATTATTCTACTGCTTATTGCAATAACAGGAACATTATCATGGGTGCAAAATAACCAACTGGCGCTTCAAACAAAAAATATGTATGATCACCCTTTAAAGGTTCGCAGAGCTTTAGGTGTAATTGAAAGTAATGTGATTAATATATCACGTAACATGAAAGAAATGTTTCTAATAAACTCAGCTGAGGAAATATCGGATACATACCATAATATTGAAATAAGCAGAGTTTTGGTATCTCAACAACTAAGCATACTATACGATGCTTATTTGGGACCACATTCGGATATTGATAATCTGAAGGATTTATTTTTACAATATAATATTTTGCATGATGAAACATTTCAACTTATACGTGAAGGTAAAATGGACTTGGCTAAATCACGTACCAAGTCAGTAAGTGGGATAACAGGTATTCTTGTAGAAAAAGTTCTCAAGAAAATTACAATTATCGATGAATATGCGATTGCAAAATCCGATCAGTTTTATAAGGATTCGGTTTCAATACAGAGAGGTCAAAATACAACTAATTTGATCTTTATTTTTTCTTCGTTATTTCTAGCATCAATAATTATTGCCTTACTTACACGAAATATACTACGCCCATTGGTGATTCTAACGGATGCTACCAATTCGTTAAAAGAAGGTCAACTGAGCGTTAGAAGTAATTATAAATCCAAGAATGAATTTGGACATCTTTCGGAGGGATATAATGAAATGGCAGATAAGGTTGAGGAAATAATGTCATTAAACAATAAGTCTGCTCAATTAGCCGAAATTATGTTAGGTGAAGATATTGCAGAAAAGTTTTCTTTAAAAGTTCTGACCTCATTAATGGAACTTTGCAATGCGCAAATTGGTGCATTGTATTTACTTAGCGATGACAACACTACCTTTAATCATTTTAGTTGTATTGGTATTAACAAAGAAGGTTGTAAGCCTTTCTCGGCAAAAATGAAGCAAGGAGAATTTGGGATTTCTCTTGCAACAAAAAAGATAAGTCATATTACTAATATCCCCGAGGATACTCAATTTACATTTTCAACTGTTTCAGGTACTTTTAAACCACGTGAAATAATTACTATTCCAATAGTTTCTGAAAATAAAATTGAAGCAATACTTTCTCTTGTTTCAATAAAGAGTTTCACAGAAAGTTCACTTCGATTAATTGATATTGTTCTTCCAATGCTAAGTGCTCGTTTGACCGGAGTATTAGCCTATCGTAAAATCATTAGTTTTTCACAGCAGTTAGAATCTCAAAATACAGAATTAGAGGCTCAGCGCAAAGAGATGTCGGCCCAATCAAGCGAACTGATTGAACAAAATGAGGAATTAGAGCAGCAAAAGAAACAGCTTAGTGAGGCCAATAGGCTAAAAACGGTATTTCTATCAAATATGAGTCATGAATTACGAACTCCATTGAATTCAGTAATTTCACTTTCAGGAGTCTTAAACAGGCGCTTGGAAGGTAAAATTAACGAGGAAGAATATAGTTTTATTGATATCATCGAGCGCAATGGAAAACACTTGCTTTCACTCATAAATGACATACTCGACATATCACGAATTGAATCGGGTAAAGAAGAAATTAACTTGTCAAGATTTAATCTTGACTCTATGATCAGTGATTTGATAACTATGATTAAACCTGAGGCTGATCAAAAAAGTTTAAAAATCAATAGCTTGTTAAATGGGCTACCTGATATTGTTAGTGATTATGAGAAATGTCAACATATTATGCAAAACATAATAGGAAATGCAGTTAAATATACAGACGCTGGGAGCATTGATATAGGTGCTAAACAGGTTGATGATAATATAGTTATTTCTGTTTCGGATACAGGTATTGGTATTGATAAGGAAAATATTTCAGGGATTTTTGATGAGTTTCAACAAGCTGATAATAGCAATTCTCGCAGATTTGAAGGAACAGGATTGGGATTAGCCATTGCTAAAAAATATTGCGATATACTTGGAGGAAGCATAGTAGCTGATAGTGTGTTAGGAAAAGGCTCGGTATTTATTATAACATTGCCGATTAAGCTGGTTAATAACAAAGGAGAGACTGTTACAGAGGGAATAACTAGCCACTCCAATACAATCGCTTCACAAAATATAGTTCCTAACGAAAAAACTATTTTGTTGGTTGAAGATAGCGAACCAGCAATGATTCAGTTGAAAGACATACTTGTAACCGCTGGTTATAATATTCTTGAAGCTAATAATGGGATTCAGGCACTTGAAGTGTTGAAGAATAATATTCCTGATGCAATGATACTTGACTTAATGATGCCTGAAATGGATGGTTTTGAATTACTAAAAACGATTCGTGGAAAAAAAGAAACATCGAAATTACCAGTTGTTATACTTAGTGCAAAATACATTACCAATGAAGAACTATCCTTTCTTAAATACAATCAGGTAAGGCAATTAATTCAAAAAGGCAGCATAGATAGAGACAGGCTATTACAGGTTGTAGGAGAAGTAGTAATAGTTGCTGAAGATAACCCCAATAAAAAAGAACCAAAGAAGTTTACAAAGAAAACCTCAAATGGAAAACCATTGGTATTAGTAGTTGAAGATAATCCTGATAATATGGTTTCAATTAATGCCATACTAGCCAATAGAGTTGAAATAATTGAAGCAGGAGACGGCATACAATGTATTGAAATGGCAAAGAAACATAACCCGAGTCTTATATTAATGGATATAAATCTACCAAACTTAAGTGGTAATGATGCTCTTTTACAGTTACGTAAGGATCCAAAGTTTGAAAACACACCAGTGATTGCAGTTACAGCAGGTGCTTTGAAAGAAGATAGAGATAAGATCCTTGAAATAGGATTTAATGGTTATATCCCAAAGCCAATAGATAATGTAATATTAAATAGTTACTTAGATAAATATATAACTCAAAATAGTACTGATTAAGCTAATTTCGCTAATAAAAGCCACCGAATAAAATGAATATTCTTGTAATAGATGATAAAAGGGACAATTTAATTAGTCTGAAAGCTATAATAAATGATAAATTCCAATATGCAAAACTGTATATGGCATCAGATGGACCTGAAGGTATCAAGATAGCGATTAGGGAAGATCCTGATGTTATTTTATTAGATATTGTGATGCCAGGAATGGATGGTTTTGAGGTTTGTTCAGTACTAAAAAATGATTATAAAACTAAGGATATACCAGTGGTTTTCATTACTGCATTGAAAGGTGATAAACAAAGTAGAATTAAATCACTTGAAGTGGGAGGCGAAGCATTTTTATCTAAACCTATCGACGAATCCGAATTAATTGCTCAAGTTAATGCAATGGCTAGGATCAAAAAATCAAGAAATGATAAAAAACTTGAGGCTGTTAAACTCGAAAAACTAGTAAAGGAAAAGACAAAAGAAATTGAGAAAGAACTATTAATGCGCAAGAATGCCCAAAAGAAATTGAGCGCAAGTGAGGAACAATTACGTCTATCCATGAAGGCTGCAAAAGCTGGGTCGTGGAGTTGGAATTTAATAACTGACGAAGTTGTATGGGATGATCGAATGCAAGAAATCTTTGGGTTAAAACCTGGTACTTTTGAAGGTACTTTTGAATCTTGGAGAAGAATAGTTCATCCTGATGATGTTAAGTGGGCAGAACAAAAAACTTTAGAGGCAGCTAAGAAGGGGACTGAGTATAATTTTGAATATCGACTGAAAATCAAAGAAGGAGATAACTTTTGGCGAACAGTAAATGCCAAGGCAATAGTGCTTAGTAATGACAAGGATGAGCGGATAAAAATGGTTGGGTTTTGTATAGATGTTACAGAGCAAAAGAAAGTTCAAGAGTCACTACGAAAAAGCGAAGAGCGATATAATCTGGCTATGGAAGCCTCTACTGATGGTATTTTCGACTGGGATCTTGTTACAAATGAAATCTATTATTCCCCCGGATGGAAGAGCATGCTTGGATATACTGATGATGAACTACCAAATGATTTCTCCATATGGGAGAACCTAACAGAACCCGAAGATGTACAGAAATCATGGAAACTGCAGCAAGAATTAATTAACAAGCAGCGAGAACGTTTCCAGTTGGAGTTTAAAATGAAACACAAAGACGGGCATTGGGTTGATATACTCTCTCGAGCGGAAGCAGTTTATGATAATGACGATAAAGCTATTAGAATAGTCGGAACCCACGTGGATATTTCTGGACGCAAACTGGCTCAGCTGAAGTTAAAAGAGGCCACAGAAAAAGCACTTGAAAATGAAGAAAAATATCGACTATTACACGAAAATGCCGGACTTGGTATTGGTTATTATAAAACAGATGGAACGGTCATATCTTTCAACTCTATAGCATCTAAGGACATGAATGGCGTTCCCGAAGATTTTGCAGGGAAATCCATTTTCGATATTTTTCCAAAGGAATATGCTGATTTCTATTTTGGAAGGTTACAAAAAGCTGCAAGATATGATGAAATAGAAGTATATGAAGACCTCGTTGAATTACCCACTGAAAAAAAATGGGTTTTAAGTACATATACAAGAATAGTAAATTCGAAAAGTGAGGTACTGGGAATACAAATTATTTCACAAAATATTACCAAAATAAAACAATCCGAAGAAGAACTAAAAAGTGCAAAAGAAAAGGCCGAAGAATCCGACAGATTAAAATCAGCTTTTCTAGCCAATATGAGCCATGAAATTAGAACACCAATGAATGGCATACTAGGATTCATAAGCCTCCTTAACGATCCTAATTTAAATAGTGAGCAAACTAATAAATACTCAGAGATTATTAAAAGAAGTGGTAAACGATTGTTGGATACAATTAATGATATTATTGATATATCCAAAATCGAAGTAGGTGAAATAAAAGTAACACAAGAAGAAACTTCATTGAGTAGTATATTGGACGAAGTCTATTCGTTCCATTTACCTGAAGCAACAAAAAAAGGACTATCTCTATCATATAAAACCAACCCACCTAATGATCAAACAATAGTATTAACAGATAATCATAAATTAGTTGGGATACTGTCAAACCTCATTAAAAACGCGGTTAAATACACTGAAAAGGGTTCCATAAGTTTTGGTTATAAATTGAAGAGTGGTATTATTGAATTTTTTGTAGAGGATACAGGAATAGGTATACCTAAAAACAGAATACAGGCAATATTTAACCGATTTGAGCAAGCTGATATTGAAGATAAAAAAGCATTTGAGGGCTCTGGGCTTGGATTAGCAATAGCAAAAGCATATGTTGAAATGCTTGGAGGGAAAATTGATGTAGAATCTGAAGATACCAAAGGGTCAGTCTTTACATTCACAATTCCCAATAACGAAATTATGGAGAAAGAAATTGAAGAAATCCCACTACCTGTTTGGAATGACAATTCAAGAATAAAAGAATTAAACCTCCTCATTGCTGAAGACGAAGATGTTAGTTCAGAACTTCTCCTCGCATACTTAAAAGATATATTTAACAACATCATAATCGTAAAAAATGGAAAAGAAGCCATTGAAGCATGCAAACAAAACCCTAGTATAGACATGGTTTTGATGGATCTTAAAATGCCAATAATTGATGGCTATACCGCCACTAGCGAAATCAGAAAATTCAATAAAGAATTAATTATTATAGCCCAAACTGCCTATGCATTACCGGGCGACGATGAATTGGCTAAAAGTGTAGGGTGTAACGACTATATTACTAAACCCATTGATAAAAACCGGTTAATTGAAGTTATTAATATTCACTTGAATTAAAACCGTAGTAAACAATTTAATCCTGCATCAAGCTAAAGGGAGTAATTACAATAAATAGGTAACTTGCAACAATCTAGGATAGTTAAGTATGGTCAAGGGATTTTTTGACTATCCGAACTAATAAATCTCATCTGTGTTTATCAGCGAATATGCTTTTTATGATAAACAAGGCTTCACGTTTCCGTAAAGACTTGGTATTAAGTGTGGAGAATAGCGGAATCGAACCGCTGACCTTTTGACTGCCAGTCGTAATACTACACTATTTCTTTGTTTTTAGATATTATCATAATGTTATTATAAATATCACAAATATAATACATTACAAGCTGATAGCCTAATGAATATTAATTGATATTATTGTAATAGTAATTGATATTGTTAGCACATTTGTTAGTGCAAGTTGTAAATGTACTAACAGAATGGAAAAGAGTAATAAGAAAACCAATAAGAAAAGTGACAACATTAGTGTAGAAGGCAATAATATTAAATTATCTACTTTAGGTATTACAATGTTTGCCCGATTAGACACAAGGCGAAAAAACAAAGATGGTGAATATCCAATAAGAATAAGAATAATACACAAAAGGAATGTTAGAGATTACGGAACAAAACAGAACGCTACTAAGGAAGAGTATAATAAGGTTACTGGAGCACGTCCAAAAGGTACAATTGCTGATAAGAAAATAATTATAATTAAATTACTGAATAGAGCCTTCGACATAGTGCAAGATATTGATCCTTTCAATTTTACTGAATTTAATGAAGTATATTTAAACAAGCAAAGCAACGACAAGCATAATATTTATAACTGGTATGATGACAAAATAAAAGAACTCAGGGGAAACGGTCAAATAGGCACAGCTTTAACTTATGAATATTCAAAAAAGTCTTTACAAGACTTCACTAAAACCGAAATACTAAGGTTTGATAAAATTACACCCCAGTTTTTAAAGAAGTATGAAAAGCAAATGAACAATCCTACAACCGTAGGAATTTATTTAAGACCATTAAGGCACATTTTCAATCGTGCAATGGATCATTCCAGTAATTTTATTAAAGATTACCCTTTCAGGAAATACAAAATTCCTACACCCCGAAATATAAAAAAGGCATTAACCAAAGATGAGGTGAAAAATATCTATGAGTATAAAGTCCAGGAAGGAAGCCCAGAAGCATACTATAAAGATATTTGGCTGTTTTCTTACTTTGCCAATGGTATTAATATGAAAGACATTTGCAGGCTTAATTACAGCAATATAAAAGGCAGTTTTATAGAGTTTAGGAGGGCTAAAACAATGAATACTAATAAGAATACCAAACCCATTGTTATAGTACTTACAGATGACTTAAATAGAATTATTGAACAGTATGGCACAAAGCCTAGAACAAAGGGCAATTATATTTTTGACTTCTTAAAATTGGGCATGAATGAAGAGCAAGAAATGACAGCCATTAAGCAAGCAACCAAGCAAACAAATAAATATATTAAGCGAATAGCTGCAAACCTCGAAATTGAAGCAGAGGTAAGTACGTACACCGCTCGACATTCATTTGCTACTATCTTAAAAAATGCAGGTGTAGCACCCTCTTTTATTGGTGAAAGTATGGGACATACCTCAACAAAAACAACTGAAAGTTATTTTGGAAGTTTTGAGACTGAACAAAGAAAAGAGAATATTGATAAATTAAAAGATTGGTGATTATGGAAAAGTACATTAATAAGTATTGGGTAATGTGGCACAATTCGCCTTTTGGAAAAAATACTGATAAACAAACACAAAACTGGATTGAAGACTGGGAGCGGGATGGGAAAAACAGGAGAGTTAATAGAGCCAATGAGATAGGTACTTCAAATAATACACTAAATGAGTTTATTAGCATTTTTGTAGATAGAATATATTTACAGCCTATTTACTATTACAAAGCAGTTAAACAATATCCTGAAAGTTTACCGCACGAAGACATGATATCGAAAAGATATGATTTTCTTAAACAAAAATCGGAATTAGCAAAAGACAAATATCTTGTTAAGACAATGGGTATCTATCAAGAATTAAGGAAATCACTAAAATTACAAGATGAAGTTGCAATTAATAACCTAAGAAATATAATGCTTTATACAGATGGATTAATTGACAGTATGCTAATGCATTCTTATTACTTATACGACACACCCATAATGGCAAGTTTTGTAGAAACTATGTTCCAGCTAAAAGAAATGCTGGATTTTGTTTCACCAAATAAGGGATTACCAAAGATGAATAAATACTTAAAAAATGTTGACACTTCAATATATCATGTGCAAAATAGAACCATAACAAAAGAAAAAACTTTCATTGATTACCTAAAACATGACAAGAATGAACAATTGGCGCAAATGTTGAAAGAAAAGTTTACAGGAAGCAAGGGGAAAACAATTGCTTTAATGATATACACAATTAGAGATTATTTAATTGATGAGCCAATAGAAAAAAAGAAATTTTATAAGGCTATGGCTGATTATTTTGGAAAGTCTGTTGGAAGTGATGCATCAATAAATAAAGTATTGAATAATGG
>JAERTF010000192.1 GCA_016845105.1 Bacteroidota bacterium
TAATTATACAACATACAAAATTGATTTTAGGAAACATTAAATGAATCTTGTTCGAATTCTTTGGTTTCAATAACATCAGTGTAGTAATTTATTGTTGTTATACGTATTATTAGAAAGATGTATTAAAAATAATTGATTGCAATTATCGTCATTGATTAAAAAATAAATATATGAACCTAAAATATAACCTAATCACCATTATTATCCTATTAAGTTTTTATGTTGTTAATTCACAGAACAGCGATACAGATGGTATTATTACTGGAGTGTTGATTGATGTTGATACAGAATTACCATTACCCTATGCAAATATTTTTATACTGAATACAAATACTGGAGAAGTTAGTAATGAGAAAGGAGAGTTCTCGATTGATATTACTAGTTTAAATGAATTTGATACCATCAGGTTTCAATATATTGGATATTCAAGTTATGATATTCCAGTTAATGCCCTTGCAACCAATTCCATTATTCGACTAAAAGAACATATATTCAACTTAAATGAGGCCGTAGTATTTGCCAGAGAACCAAATATAAGATCAATAATAAAGAAGGTTATTGAAAAGAAGGACTTAAACTATAGAAGTACAACAACTAAAAGGCAAATATTCACACGCGAACGGTATATTTCTACTTTTAATGAAATAAATTTAAAGTATAAAAAGAGTTCAATCAAAGATCTGGATCAGGAGTTGATCGCAAGGATAGAACAAAGTATCCCGAAAAACTCTACTTCATATACTGACTTTCTTGGTATTATATACTCTTCGGCTATTGAAGAAGACTCGGTGAAATATAAGATAGATCCAATTCGTGCTGTTTCACTTAAAGAAAAGGACATTGCAGAACTAGAACAACTTGAAGAGATTTTTAAAAATGTATTTGCCAATACAGAAGAGAAAGAATATTGGAAGGTTAAAAGTGGAATCTTTGCTCAAAAACTTGATATTGAGGAAGAAGCTGAAGCTGAAGGAAAAGATACCATCAACAAGAATGAAACTAAGACCCGGTATTTTGAAAGGAGAACATCATACAAATTTAGATATAGCTCATTTTCAAACAAAGATGAATGGGAATTTCTATACAAACCTGGTAGGTATGACTATGAACTTGTCGGTGGAACTAGGGTAAATGGTGAAGATGTTTATATTATTGACTTTGTTCCACGAAGTAGTGGTCAGTACATTGGTAGGGTATTTATATCAATTGCTACATCAGCATTGGTTAGGGCCGACTATGCCTATGCTGAAGGTAAGGTTGGAAGAGATTTCCATCTATTGGGAGTTGGGTATACTGAGAATGAATTTGTAGCATCAATATATTTTGAAAAAAAAGGTGATAATTATTTGCTAAAATACTATTCGAAAAAAGCTGGATCTGACATTAGTCTGGATAGGAATATTGGATTACTAAAGAAACGTAAGAGGTTTTTGTTTGATAAGAAACTAAAAGAACTAAAAATTGGAGTTGAAATGGCTGTTAATTCTGAATCATCAATCGAATTACTAATAATAGATGAAGAAATCATAGATCAACAAAAGTATTATGACTTTAAACAAAAGGAGAAAATGGAAATAATATATGTTGACCAGTTTGATGATAGTTTGTGGAAAGGATATTCAATAATTGAACCCACAAAGCAAATGAAAGAATACAAAAAGCAAAAAATTGACTATAATTTCTGATTACTAAGGTACTAATACTATCACTATGGTTAATAGTTCGATTATAAGTTGGCTTCTTAACTCGGATGTAAGTATTCAATATCAAGTTCATCGAGACCTGTTAGGAAAAGAGATAAACTCTCTACAAAAAAGGATTGAAACCGAAGGTTGGGGTGCAAATTTTTTAGCCAGAAGAAGTCCCAACAGTTATTGGGGGCTTGGATTTTACCAACCAAAATGGACATCTACTCATTATACACTTCTTGATTTAAAGAATCTGCAATTTCCACGAAATAATAGTGATATTAGCAATACCATTATCAGGATTATTGACAAGGAAAAGAACTCTGATGGTGGAATTAATCCATCAGGATCAGTAAGTAAAAGTGATGTTTGCATAAATGGTATGTTTTTAAATTATGCTTCATATTTTGGTGCTAAAGAAAAAAGTTTGGAATCAGTTGTAGATTTCATATTATCACAGCAAATGACAGATGGTGGGTTTAATTGTCAGTTGAATAGAAAAGGGGCAGTTCATAGTTCTTTACATTCGACACTTTCAGTTATTGAAGGCATAAATGAGTATGTAGCTCATAATTATAATTACAGGCATAGTGATTTAAAAACAGCAGAAAAGGAATCCATAGAATTTATACTGCAACATAAACTATATCAATCGCACAGAACAGGAAAGATGATAAACCGTAAAATGATTATGTTATCGCACCCTGCCAGGTGGAGGTATAATATACTACGTGCTTTGGATTATTTCAAATCGGCAGGTATTCCATATGATTCAAGGATGGATGATGCATTGAATATATTGAAGTCAAAACAGCGATTAGATCAAAAATGGCCTGTACAGGAAAAACATGCTGGCCTTACTCATTTTGAAATGGAGAAAACCGGAAAGGCCAGCAGGTGGAATACATTAATCGCATTACGAGTGTTTAAGCATTTTAACATGCTTGATAGATTAGGAACTACTATTTTGAAGATTTGCGCCTAATCTCAAAAAATAAATGGCACATATCGATATCAGCGAAGCAAGTATAGAAAAGCTTATTACGCATCATGTTGGTAATAAAGTTAAGGATGAAAACTTGATTTTATCACATGAGTATTCTAATCTTAAAAATGAACAAACAAACGATTATGTTCTGAAGTATTTCTTACAGCAATTTAAACACTTCGAATTCTATCAGTTTAAGCATTCTGTTGAACTAGCTATGAATGAGGTTAATATAACTGTTGGGAAAATGCTTCACCTACCAGATACTTTTATTCAAGAATCAAAAAATATTGCAAAGCTTCTTTACGAGTACTCTGAACATCCAAATATTAAATCAGGAGAATTAAATATAGTTCGATTTAACAATGCAATGTATGACGGTGAAATTGTTGATGCTGTTGGTATTTTTAAATCTGAAAGTAATGTACCTTATCTTAAGATGCACGGTAATAATCATAATTATGAAATTGAACATGAATTTGGGTTTGAATTAAAGGGAATTGACAAAGCTTGTTTGATTTTTAATGTTGACAGAGAAAAGGGATATAAAGTTTTGGTAATCGACAATACTAATAAATCGAGTGAAGCTCGATATTGGCTGGATGGGTTTTTAGGTCTTATTCCCTGTAGCGATGAATTCAATAATACCAAGGATGTGCTAAAAATAACCAAAGACTTTGTTACTAAAAAGCTTACCGAAGAATTTGATGTTACTAAAACCGAGAAAATAGATCTACTTAACAGAACAATGGACTATTTTAAAACCAATGAATCGTTTGATAAAGATGAATTTGAGCAGAATGTTTTTCAGGATTCAAATGTAATTAATTCGTTTAAGGAGTTTGATAATTCATATCGAGAGGAAAATGAACTTAAAAAAAATAGTAGTTTCAATATATCGAATCATGCGGTAAAGAAACTAAATAGGGCCTATAAAAGTGTATTAAAACTAGATAAAAACTTTCATGTCTATATTCATGGAAACAAGGATTTGATCGAGAAAGGTACTGATAGTAATGGTCGTAAGTACTACAAAATTTATTATGAAAACGAGGAGTAAACCAACAAATTATGTAGATTTGAAAAGTTGGACTCAATATTTCTTATTTCTAACTATGGCATATTTGAAATGAGCTAAAAAAAGAGCATAAGTTAATAGATAGTTTTGCATAAAACATACAATAATTAATACCACCAATATAAATGAAGACATTATTTTTGGATTTACTGAAATTATTTTCTTTTCTCATTATCATAGCACTTATTAAATGTACACCTTCAGAATCTGGGAAATCAAAATATTCGGATACGAGTATGGTAGTGGATGGCACTCCTGTTGGCGTAATGTTAACCAGCTATAGCACAACTTTAATAGCCAATGGTAAGGATAATACAATGCTTAGGATTACTATAATTGATAAGAATGGAAAGGAAATAACATCGGCTGAAAACGACCTCGATGTTTATGTTAAGGGATCAGGATATATATCAAATACTGACGAAAGTAAAGTATATAATGTTATCGATTCTTCGGGAGTAACTTATGCAAAATGTAAGTTGGCAAATGGAGTATGTAACCTTAAGTTTGTAGCTGGCACTATTCCTGACGTAATTAAGATTGAAGTAAAATCCGATAGTCTATGGACTGCTGGACATGAAATCCATACAGTACCTGCCGATTTCGTTCAGATGAAGCCTACATCCGACCAATTGCCTGAAACAAAAGTATATATTAATAAAATGATTGGGGCAGATATTTCCTTTCTTCCAGAGATGGAGGCAAAAGGGAAAAAGTTTTATGATGGGGGAGAGGAGATAGAAGCCATTCAATTACTTAAAAACCATGGTTTCAATTTTATAAGGCTGAGGATTTTTGTAAATCCTGAGAATAAAAATGGTTATTCACCTGAAATAGGTTATTGTGGACTTGCTTACACCTTAAAAATGGCGAAACGAGTTAAGGATGCGAACATGAAGATATTGTTGGATTTCCATTACAGTGATTATTGGGCAGATCCGCAAAAGCAGTTCAAGCCTGAGGCATGGGAAGGTTTGAATTTTGAACAACTTAAGGATTCGGTAAAGAATTATACTTCAAGAGTTTTGATGGCAATGAAAGAACAAGGAACGATGCCTGATATGGTTCAAGTAGGAAACGAAATTAATCATGGCATGATTTGGCCCGATGGACATATTAGCAACCCGGACGGTCTTGCAGCTTTACTTATATCTGGAGTAGAAGGTGTTAAAAAAGTGGACTCAAATGTACCAATAATGATGCATATTGCCCTTGGTGGCATTAATGATGAGTCGGTATTTTGGCTTGATAATATGATAGCACGTGGCGTTGAATTTGATATAATAGGAATATCATATTACCCCAGATGGCATGGTACTTTAGATGATCTGAATAGCAATGCTAACGATTTGGTTAGCAGATACAACAAACCATTAAATATTGTAGAGTATTCTGATTATAAAAAGGAAGTACATGATATTGTATTTGGGCTTCCGGATAATATGGGAAAGGGTGCTTGTATATGGGAACCACTAAGTTGGGGAAGGCAAATAATCTCTGAAGACGGCAAAACCATAGAATCAATTTTGGTATACGATTCTTTAAGTGAATTGTATCTTAATCGGGAATAAAAAAACCCCAGACACATTGCCTGGGATTTTTAAGTAAAAACCAAATTCCTATATACTAAAACTCATACCCCAAAGTAATACCAATGTATTTATTGCTTGGGTCTGAGTCATTTTTATCAAATGAAGTTAATCCAAGACCCATTCTTAAATCAAACACAATATTATTTTTTGCAATTGGATATTTCATTCCAAAACCTGCTATTACACCCATCTCAAAATCTTCAGTGTTTTCACTTAAGTCAGTTGTTACTCCTTCAATTTCAGTTTCTGCATTTAATAAGAAACCAGCGTAAGGGCCTGCATTTAAATTAAATCTTAGTGCAGTCTTATCACTTTTTCCCAGTGAAAATTTCGCAAGCACAGGCACTGTTATATAATCATATTTATTGGTAGAGTTTTGGGTTTTACCGCCTTTTTGATCATAGTTAACCTCAGTTTGAAGAGACAGCCAATTATTAATGCCCATGTTACCAAAAGCTCCAACACTTAGTCCGGTTCTGATATTATTATTATCGAAGTAGTTTGCAATTTCGGATTGAACTGCAAAGTTAGAACCTATTTTAACTCCATAATGAAAATCTTGTGCATATGAACTTACTGCAGCCAATAAAGCTATGGCTAATACTGTTGACTTAAAATTTACTTTTTCCATGATTCTAATTTTAATTATTAATAGATTTTATTATTAGTTTAATTCTCCTTTTGATTTTTTATATTGAGCTTGTTTAATCTTGTTTGTACATAAAGCATCTGTAAATTGGTTTTGGGTACTTTTCAACATTGCCTGGGCTTCAAGCATATCAGATGTTTTTATTAAACCAGCATCATAATTATGTTTTGTAATTTGAAGATGTTCTTTTGCCTGGTTTACTGACAATGATGCAATTTCTATTTGTTCCATGCTTTCTATCAATTCATTATTGGCATTTTCAATTTGTAGCATCATTCGATCGCTATTCTCGGCAAGGTTTGTTTCTGCAATCTCAATCCTTATTTGATGTTCCTTAAGTTTATGTGAACCTTCCCACCAATGGGAAATAGGAATATTTAAAGTTGCAAACCCCAAGTAGTTAGTTTTTTGTTTATCCATTACATCCATGTACAACCCTTGAACTCCAACTGACAGATGTGGAAGTAATTTACCTCTTGTGATTTTCTTTTGTAGAATTTCTGCTTCAATCGCTTTTTTAAGCATGAAATACTCATTTCGATTGCTATAGGCAGAATCGTTATGCTTTTGCTGTTTAGTAATTAACTCAATGGATAGTTCTTCATATGAAAAATCTATCTGTTTGCTATAACTTACTCCAATTGTTTGGCATAGAACTCTGGTCAGCATTTCAATAGAATTAGCTAACTTTAATCTATTGCCTTCCAATTCATTTTGTTTGAGTTCAACTTTTAGAAGGTCTGTTTTATGAGCTAATCCGGCATAATATGCATCTTTAATTTCTTTATGTAGTTTTTGAAGTAACTTATCATATTCATCAATGGTAGATACCTTTTCTTTAAGTGAAACCAAGGTCCAAAATAGTTCTTCAGTCTTCATTAATATTTCATCCTGTGTGGTTATCATCTTTAAAGAGTTTATTTCAACTCCCATTGTGGCTAACTTATTTCCATACCTAACTCTACCACCCATATAAACAGGTTGAACGGCTGCTAAATATCCAATGTTTGCATAATCAAGTAATTGCAGATCCATACCAGGGAAATAGGCAAATTGTGTTGGAGTTTGAAGATTAGCAGGATTACCGTCATAAACAGGTAGGTTCATTTCTGGTATTTCTTCATTGATTAAGTAATCATTTACTTTCATAACAACTGCACCACCCATAACTACTGGAAAATACTTTGTTGCCGCACTTTTTTTAACTTGCTCCGATTCCTTAAGCATTAGTTTTGCCTCTTTAATTGTTCTATTGTTTTCCAATGCAAGTTTCTTACATGAATCAAGTGAAATTACCTGAGCAAACGAATTCAGAGAAACCAATGCAGCTAGAACTAATATTATGTTCTGTTTCATTCTTTTTTTATTTAAGTAGATAAAAACCAGTTTACTAATTGGTTACGGTAACTTTATTTTTTGGAGAGGTGACTAAATATAGAACAGGAAGGATGTAAAGTGTTAAGATCATTCCTATAATCATCCCAAAACAAATAACTGCTCCCAATGGTCCCCACAGTGGTGATTGGCTAATAATCATCGGTACAACTCCCATGGCTGCAGCCATAGAGGTTAAAAATATGGGTCTCATTCTTCTTTTTCCTGCTGCTTCTGCAGCTTCACGGAAAGTATATCCATGTTTATTTACTAATTCAAATGCGTAATCAACTAGTATTATCCCATTTCTAACAACAATTCCTACTAACCCTATTATCCCTATAAATGAAGTCATACCAAATGGGTATCCAGTAATCCAAAGTCCAATTGCTGCACCAGGAAAACTCAATAACATTGTTGACATAATTACAAGTGCCCTACGTGAAGTGCTAAATTGGATTAATAGAATGAAGAAAATTAGTAATACACTAACAGCCAATGAATAAGCTAGTGGAATCATGTTGTCTCTTGTAGCTTCCAAATCACCCCATATGATATTTTTGTACCAGATTTGAGTTCAAGGTTATCAATTTTCGGTTTTAACTGACCCAATACGTTGGAAGCAATCAAATTTCGTTTTATATCAGCCTGAACAGTAATGGTTCTTATGCCGTTTCTTCTGGCAATATTTCCTTCAGTCCAGTCTGGTTTTATGTCTGCTATTGCCCTCAATGGTGTTGATCCCATTCCATACATGGATGAAATATACTGGTCACCTATATCTGTTATACTCTCCTTTTTATTTTTTTCGGTTGTAACCACAACATCCAATCCGTAGTCTCCTTCCCAAATTTTTACTATTGGTAAACCATCCAATGAGCTCATTAACGTGGATGCTACCAATGAGCTGGCATAACCTAATCGGTTTGATTTTTCCCTATCCAGATTCACTTGAATTCCCCTTCGCATATCACCCCAATCATTTCTAACCCATGTAATATCTGGACTTTCTTTTAGTATTTCTGTAACATCCGCAGCGTATGCTTTTATAGTTTCAATGTCATTTCCAGTAATTCTTACTTCAATGGGAGCAGTGAACGATTCCATTGCAATTTGTTTAAACTTTACATGTGCTGAGGGGAATATGTCGCTATAATTATCTGAATAAAGATCCAATAACTCAACTGTTGCGTCTTTCGATACAGTATTTATTATTAGCTGCCCAAAATTTTTGGATGGAATATGAGGTGCATATAGTTCATTAAATCGTGGAGAACTTGTTCCAATGAAAGATGCAATATTTGTAATTCTATCTTCCTTAGAGAGAATGCTTTCCAGACTATCAATCACAGTTGCTGTTTGTTTAAGTGATGACCCTTCAGGCAAGTATACTTCAATTGCAAATTGATCACGATCCATTGCAGGAAACATTTTTATATCAATAGTTGTAGTTAGTAGTACACCAAAAGCAACCGATATTATCCCTGTTATGATAGTAGTTTTTGGATTCTTCAATACCCAATCAAGGCTCTTGTCGTATGCAATCTGAACCTTATCCAAAAAGCTGCTACTATCTGTTTTTTTATCTGAAACAAGACCTTTTTTAATAAACAAATAGCACATAACCGGCACTAGCAGGATGGCAACTATCATTGAAATACCTAGGGCAATACCAATGGTAATAGGGAAGGTGCCAACAAAATCTCCACCCATGCCCTCAAGAAATAGCATTAATGGGAAAAAAGCTGCTGTAATGGCTGCTGTTGCAGAAAGAACCGGAATAAACAATTCCGTTGCTGATTTCCAGGCAGCATCCCATGGAAGTAATCCTTGATCTAGTTTTTCAACATGGTTATCGATTACTACTATTGCATTGTCAACCACCATTCCAAGTACAACAATTAATCCTGCAAGCGTTACTATATGTAACTCAATACCTACAAGTTGCATAATTCCAATTGTTATTAATATTGAAATGGGAATTGTTACGGCTGCTACAGAAGATACCCTAAATGGTAACAATATCATGGTTACTGCAATAACAGCAATAATTGCAATAATAAATTCCTTTAGAAAATGAGATATAGAGTTGTCTACAACATTTGGGAGATCAGATATAATATTGATTTTTATATCTTTATCCACTGCTTTGGAGAAACTGGATATCACTTGTTTAACTTCCTCTCCAAATTCAACAATGTTATTACCACTTTGCATTTCAAGAGAAAGTAATAGTGAATTGTTACCATTGTTTTTTATGTAACTCTTGGGTTCCTTATATCCACGTTTAATTGTTGCGATATCCTTTAATCTTATTACATTTCCTGCAATATCAGAATAAACAATTTGTTCTTCAAGGTCTTTTTCAGAAGTATATTTCGATGGTAAATGAATTGGTAGTTCTAGTCCATCAGATTCAATCACGCCTGCATAATTCATCATTTCCTGAATCTGAAATGAAGCCATTATTGTAGCTGGATTTACATTGTATTCGTTTAATTTCTCCTGATTTATATAAACATATATTTGCTCTTCTTGAGTACCATATGTTTTAATTTTCGAAACACTGGGTATCGCCCTGATGTTATCTTCAAGTTGCTTAAGTATATCTTCTAATTGTCTGTAAGATTTTTGTTCAGATGACATGGTGATCAACATGGCAGATACATCGCCAAAATCATTGTTTCCGATAAGAGCAAGAACCCCTGATGGTAATTCTTGTTGTTTTAGTTCGTTTAATCCATGACGTAGTTTTGACCAAAAGTCATCTGCATTCACAACATTATCGTTTAGCTCAACGTATATAACCATCTGACCTTCTCTAGAGTTAGATACAGTCTTCTCCTTGTTAACTTCCTTGTATCCAAAAATATAATTCTCAACAACTTTGGTTAACTGTTCTTCTACTTCTTCAGATGTTGCCCCAGGATATATTCCAACAACAACACCTTGTCTTATGATAAACTCAGGGAACTCTCTACGGGGCATGTTAATGAGCCCCAATATTCCAAGCACCATCATAACAAGAGTGAAAGCTATGATTATTTGCTTGTGTTTCATAGCTGCTTCTATGATATTTATTTTCCTCTTCATAATCCTTTTGATATTCGTTGTGGATGACCTAAAATTTTACTACACTGTTTTCTGTAATCTTTTGAGCACCTGATGTTACCACAATATCTCCTTCATCAACACCACTAATAATTTCTATAGAATTACCAACTAATTCACCCAACTTAATTTCTTTTCTCTTCACTCTTTTAGTATTAATATCAACTGTAAATAAGTAGGCCTCTGATCCATTAATCTTGTTTATAGATGTTAGTGGTAGAAGGATGAAATGTTTGTTAACTGGTTTTGATAGAATAACTTCGCAAACCATTCCTGGTTTAATTGCATTGTTAGTGTTTTCTAAGCCTATCTTAAGCTGATAAGTTCTAGACATTTGATTTGCTACTACACCTATATTTTCAACTATGCCTGAAAAATTCATATTACCCAAGGCTCCTATTTTAACCATAGCAGTTTGCCCAATTTCAAAAGAATTAATTACATTTTCAGGTATGGATGTAGAAACCAAGACTTTCTCAAGTTTTACTAGCTCAATAGGTGCTTGAATTTGCACAGCGGACATTCCTACCTCTAGGTTACGTTTGCCTATATAGCCGTCTTCGGGTGCACGCATATCACAGTTTTCAAGGCTTTTTTTGTATATATTTTTGTTGGCTTCGGCTTGTATAACTTTACTTTCAATTTCGACCCACTTTATCTTTGGTAAACTTCCAGCATCATAAACAGATTTTAATCTTTTATGTGCGTCCAATGCCTGGTTATACTGTGCAATAGCTGCATTATATGCATTTCTTACACTTTGCTTTTCAGCGGACGCAATTAGTTGACCTTTTTTTACAAAGTCTCCTTCGTCAACAAAAACAGATTCAATTACACCACTTGTTTGAAAACTAAGGGGAATAGTTTTATCAGCTTCAATTATACCTGAGTAGGTGAGTTGTTTATCGTATTCTTTATAAACTACTTTCTCTACTTTAACTACAATTGGATGCAATCTTCTATTTTCAAATTCAGGCTTCTTGTCTTCTGAACAAGCAGTTGTAATTGCCAGAATCGTGATTATTAACAATGCTATTTTATTCATTTATTTATGTTTTTTAGATTATTCAACTAATTCGGTATTATGGTCGGCTTTATTAACAAGTCATTTCGACCAAATAAGTATTTAAGTCTATTAATGTGCAAAAAAAACTAGATAATGAGTCTTGAGAGTATTACATCTGCAATTTTAGAAAGCTCATTTTCGTCAAATTTATTATCTTGTATAACTGAATGTTTAACAACTCCTAGAAATGCAATAACCAATAATTCTGAAAACCAATTTGAGTTTTTTAGATCTATTCCGGTGAGTTCTCCAGTTTCAATACCTTTCTTCATTAAAGTATCCAGATAACTAGTCTCGAACTTGAGGATGTTTTCAAACCTTGGTTTATTTGTTAATTCTATTCTTAATTCTGGTTTTAGTATGCGATATAGATTAATTTTTTGCAAAGTTTCCTGATGGAAAGTCATAAAATAAGCATGTAATTTGTCTCGCAATGTAACTTGCTCAATTACTTTGGCATTCACAGTTTTTCTTAAGCTAACAAGTTCTTTATTCACCACTGCGTCAAAAACCTCTTCTTTACTTTTGAAATAATGGTATAGTGTACTTTTTGCTTTACCACAGGCAATAGCAATTTCGTCCATTGTTGTTTTTTTTAAACCAAACTGCTTAAATAACTTTTGAGCTTGTAGAATTATTTCATCTTTTACAAACTCATCTTTACTTTCTTGCTCTTTCTGATACATACCGACTATATAAGTATTTGAGTCGACAAAACTATAAACATTATTTTAATTGGCAATGAAAAATAATAAAAAATTGATTCAAATCAATATTTGTGACTGATTTGAAAGCTAAATTGCGCCATTATCGCCAATGTTATTACCTTTACCAGGACTAATATCAGGTAATACATTCTATGTTCTAACATGATGTATATGATTCGGAAATGATTAATTAAGTATCCTACTATCAGCAATGCACAGATTAAACAAACATCTCGATAAGTATAATTTTCAGTTACTGGTAAAGGCTTACCCAAATCTTTCAAAGTTTGTTTTCACAAATAAATACGATACCAGGACCATTGATTTCAGCAATCCAAAAGCAGTGCTGGCATTAAACAAAGCTCTTCTTATACAAAGCTATAATATTTCACATTGGGATATTCCGGATGGATACCTGTGCCCACCGGTTCCAGGTAGAGCTGATTATATTCATCATCTTGCAGAGTTATTGTCTCGGAAGAATTTTGGAAAAATTCCTATCGGAACATCAATCCTAGGTTTGGATATAGGGGTAGGTGCAAATTGTATATACCCAATTATTGGGAATAGTGAATATGGTTGGTCGTTTATTGGAACCGATATTGATTTAACAGCAATTGATTCAGCTCGAAATATTGTTAAATCAAACCCGTCTTTGGTAAATAAGGTTGATATTAGACTGCAAAATAACCCCAATAACATTCTTCTTAATGCAATTGAGGAAAAAGAAAAAGTAGATTTCACAATTTGCAATCCACCTTTCCATTCTTCTGAGAAAGAAGCAATATTTGCTACTACAAGGAAACTTAAAAATCTTAATCTCAATAAAGATTCAAAACCCATTCTTAACTTTGGAGGAAAAAATAATGAACTATGGTGTAATGGCGGTGAACTCAAATTTGTTCAGGATATGATTATTCAGAGTAAGAAAATTTCACAATCATGTTTTTGGTTTACAACTTTAGTGTCGAAACAAAACAATCTTAAAAAAGTAAATAATTCATTAAAAAAAGTGGGAGCCGTCGATATAATAACTATACCCATGGGACAAGGAAATAAAACAAGTAGGGTAGTGGCATGGACTTTTCTTAATAAAAAACAACAATCCAGTTGGAGGGAAATGAGATGGAAATAGAGTATTACAAGTTAATACTATATGATAACCTCATTGATACAGAATAAGTGTTTGACATTTGAATTCCGTTATAGTATTTG